>NZ_JAAGPK010000018.1:0-239 GCF_017104685.1 Burkholderia sp. Tr-20355
AGCAGTAAAAAAAAAAAAAAAAAAAAAGTTGGTGTAGTACCAGATATCGATTATCCAAATGCATGTTTCACTATGAAACCTGTCCCTCTTTCTCACCTCTCTATCACTCATCTACCTTTCGCCCTTCATCGACTCACACCACACTCTCCTCCTGCGCTTAGTCGTATCTTTCACATTCAATCACACTCGCCCTCATCATCCATCCTCTATGCACCACCTTCCTACTCATATCCGCATTC
>NZ_JAAGPK010000192.1:0-13602 GCF_017104685.1 Burkholderia sp. Tr-20355
TGCCGCGGTCGGCACGACCGGCTGCGGCAGCGCCTTGAAGCCGGCCGCGACGGCAGCGGGCTTGGTCGCATCGCCGATCACCGGTGCGCTGATGGGTTCGGTCGCCGACGCGGCGGCCGCCACGGCCGCCGCCTCGTTCTTCGGGTTCTGGCGCTCGACCAGGTAGTAGTCGAGCACGCGGCGTGCGATCGGGCCGGCGGCCTGCGCGCCCCAGCCGCCGTTCTCGACGACCAGCGCGATGGCGATCTGCGGGTGGTCGACCGGCGCGTACGCGATGAACAGCGCGTGGTCGCGCAGGTGCTCGGCGAGCAGGTGGCCCTTGTAGTTCGAGCCCTGCAGCGAGAACACCTGCGCGGTACCGGTCTTGCCGGCCGCGAGGTACGGCGCGCCGCGGAACACCTTGTACGCGGTGCCGGACGGGTTCTCGATCACGTTCTCCATCCCGCGCTTCACGACGTCGATGTCGGCCGCCTTGAGCGGGATCACCTCGCTTTCCTTCGGCACGGTCAGGTGGCGCGCGCGCGTGATCGGATCCTCGACTTCCTTCACGAGGTGAGGCTTCATCACGACGCCGTTGTTCGCGAGCGTCGCGGTCGCGTGAGCGAGCTGCAGGATCGTGAACGAGTTGTAGCCCTGGCCGATCCCGAGGCTGATCGTTTCGCCGTCGAACCACTTCTGCTGCGCGGCCTTCTTGAACGCCTTCTTCTTCCAGTCGGTCGACGGCAGGATCCCGCGCGCCTCGCCCTGGATGTCGATCCCGGTGATCTGGCCGAAGCCGAACGGCTTCATGAAGTTCGCGATCGCGTTCACGCCGAGGTCGCGCGCGAGCATGTAGAAGTAGGTGTCGTTCGACACCATGATCGCCTTGTTCATGTCGACCCAGCCCTGGCCCGAACGCACGTCGTTGCGGAACGTGTGGCCGCCGAACGTGAAGTAGCCGGGATCCTGGAAGCCCCAGCCCGGCGTGCGCTTGCCGAGCGTCAGGCCCGCGAGCGCCATGAACGGCTTGTAGGTCGAGCCGGGCGGGTAGGTGCCGTGCAGCGGGCGGTTCAGCAGCGGCTTGTCGGGCGAGTTGTTCAGTTCGTCCCAGGTCTGCTGGTCGATGCCGTCGACGAACGAGTTCGGGTCGAAGCTCGGCGACGACACGAACGCGAGCACGTCGCCCGTTTTCGGCTCGATCGCGACGAGCGCGCCGCGCTTGCCGGCGAACGCCTGCTCGGCGACCTGCTGCAGCCCGATGTCGAGGGACAGCACGAGGTTGTTGCCGGGCGTCGCCTGCGTGCGCGACAGCGTGCGCACCGGCCGGCCGCCGGCCGTCACCTCGACTTCCTCGAAGCCCGTCAGCCCGTGCAGCTCGGTCTCGTAGCTCTGCTCGACGCCGATCTTGCCGATGTAGTCGGTGCCCTTGTAGTTGTTCGCGTCGCGGCGCGGATCGTAGTTTTCCTGGTCGCTGTCGTTGTCGTCGCTCATCGCGTCGATGCGATCCTGGTCGCGCTTCGAGATCCGGCCGATGTAGCCGATCACGTGCGCGGCCGTCATGCCGAGCGGATATTGCCGGAACAGCCGCGCGCGCACGTCGACGCCGGGGAAGCGGAAGCGCTGCGCGGTGAAACGCGCGACTTCCGCGTCGGTGAGCCGCGTGCGGATCGGCAGGCTCTCGAAGTTCTTCGAGTCTTCCTGCAGCTTCTTGAAGCGGCGGCGGTCGCGCGCGTCGATCGGGACGATCTCGGACAGCTTGTCGATCGTGTTGTCGAGCGTGTCGTCGAGCTTCGACGGCGTGATCTCGAGCGTGTACGCCGAATAGTTCTTCGCGAGGATCACGCCGTTGCGGTCGGTGATGATCCCGCGGTTCGGCACGATCGGCGCGACCGAGATGCGGTTCTCCTCGGCCTGCAGCGCGTATTTGCCGTGCTGCATCAGCTGCAGGTAGAAGAAGCGGCTCGCGAGCAGCCCGAAGCAGACGAACACGAACACGCCCGCCGCCGCGACGCGCAGGCGGAACTTCGAGAGCTGCTGTTGGGTGTCGTTGAATTCGGTCATGCGGTTAGGGGCGGTCTGGCCCGCGCGGGCGGGCGAGGTGCCGCCCCTGGGCGCAACGGGCGTGGGAGCGGCGGGTATTCAAGGTCGGTCCGGCTCAGATGGGGCGCGTGTCGTCCGGATCGACCGGGCGGCGTTGCGGCATCAGCAGCAGGTGGCTCGCGATCGGCCACAGCGCGGCTTCGACGAAGCCGTCGACGAGGTAGCGCCAGCCCGGGAACGCCGCGCCCATCAGCAGACGGATCACGAACGGCACGAGCTGCGCGACGACGAGCAGCGGCGTGACATACAGCACCTGCACGCCGATCGGCATCCACAGCACGCGGCGGTGGATCGTGATCGCGCCGTACGACAGCAGCGTATAGGCGAGCGCGTGCTCGCCGAGCAACCCCGCGTCGTGCACGTCCATCAGGATGCCGAGCGCGAACGCGACGCCCATCCCGACCTTGCGCGGCTGATGGATGTTCCAGAACAGCAGCACGAGCGCGACGAAGTCGGGCACGCCGGGCAGGCGGCCCCACGGCATCAGGTTCAGCAGGAACGCGGCGGCGAGGCTGAAGACGATGAAGTACGGATTGACCGGCTGCAGGATGTATTGCGGGCGGTTCATCGCTGGGCTCCTGGTTGCCCGGCCGCGGGCTTCGCGGGCGCGGCGGCCGGCCTGGCCGGAGCGGCGGGCGCCGCCGGTGCAGGATTCGCGGCCGGCGGGGTCGCGGCGGCCGGCTTCGCGTTCGCGTCGGCCTTCTCGCCCTTCTCGCCCTTCGCGGCGGCTTTCGCGCCCTTCTTGCCCTTCGCGTTCTTGTCGGCGGCCGGATCGGGCTCGGCCGGGCGCGGCGGGATGTCGTTCTGGTAATGCAGCACGAGCATCTGGCGCGCGCCGCGCACGGCGGCGATCGGCGCGCAGGTCACGCGTGCGAATGCGGTATCGGCGAGCTTGTCGACGCGCGCGACCTTCGCGACCGGCAGGCCGGGCGGATAGACGCCGTCGAGGCCGCTCGTGACGAGTTCGTCGCCGGCGACGAGATCGGCGCTCGTCGGCACGAAGCGCAGGTCGAGCGAATCGCCCTTCGGCGTGCCGTAGATCACGCTGCGCAGGCCGGTGCGCAGCACCTGCACGGGAATCGCGAGATCGCGGTCGGTGACCAGCGTGACTTCGGCCTGTAGCGGGAACACGCGCGTGACCTGGCCGATCACGCCGTCCTCGCTGACGACGGGCGAGCCGTTCTGGATGCCCTGTTGCGAGCCTTGTCCGATCACGATCTTCTGCGTGAACGGATCGCTCGTGTCGTACTGGATCTCGACCGGCGTCGATTGCGTCGCGATGTGCTGGCGCAGCTCGAGCACCGCGCGCAGGTGCGCGTTTTCCTGCGTAAGCACGGCGGCCTGGTTGGCCTGCGTGGACAGCTGCAGGTTGCGTTTGCGCAGCTCGTCGTTCTCGTGGCGCAGCGACGCGCCGGTGACGGCGATGTCGGCCGCGCCCATGAACAGGTCGCGCGGCACGAGTGCCGCGCGCTGCAGCGGATAGAGCACGGTGCCGAGCACGCCGCGCACGATTTCGAGCGTGCTGAAGCGCGCGTCCGACACGAGGAGCGCGATGGCGAGGGCAACGAAGAAGATGAGCCGCGCGAGCGCGGGCGGACCTTGCTTGAAGAGGGGCGGCGGACTGTATTCCATGGTCGGCGCCGGGCGCGTGTGATCGGTTAAATGATGCTCAGACGCGCAAACGGCGCGGCGGTTCGTTCTGAACGAGCGATCCGGCCACGCCGCGGGTGCGTCATGTCAGGGAACTGCCTAGACGATCACTCGTACGAGAAGATGCTGCCCAGCTTGTCCATGCGCTCGAGCGCCATGCCCGAACCGCGCACGACGCAGGTGAGCGGATCTTCGGCGACGAGCACCGGCAGGCCGGTTTCTTCCGCGAGCAGGCGATCGAGGTCGCGCAGCAGCGCGCCGCCGCCCGTCAGCATCATCCCGCGTTCGGCGATGTCGGCGCCGAGTTCCGGCGGCGTCTGCTCGAGCGCGATCTTCACCGACGACACGATCTGGTTCAGCGGATCGGTCAGCGCCTCGAGGATTTCGTTGCTCGAGATCGTGAAGCTGCGCGGAATGCCTTCCGACAGGTTGCGGCCCTTCACTTCCATTTCCTTGACTTCGGAGCCCGGGAACGCGGAGCCGATTTCCTTCTTGATCGCCTCGGCGGTCTGTTCGCCGATCAGCATCCCGTAGTTGCGGCGGATGTAGTTGACGATCGCCTCGTCGAACTTGTCGCCGCCGACGCGCACCGAACCCTTGTACACGATGCCGCCGAGCGAGATCACGCCGACTTCGGTCGTGCCGCCGCCGATGTCGACGACCATCGAGCCGGTGGCTTCCGACACCGGCAGGCCCGCGCCGATCGCGGCCGCCATCGGCTCCTCGATCAGGTAGACCTGCGATGCGCCGGCGCCGTGCGCGGCTTCCTTGATCGCGCGGCGCTCGACCTGGGTCGAGCCGCACGGCACGCAGATGATGATGCGCGGCGACGGCGAGAACATGCGCGATTCATGAGCGGTCTTGATGAACTGCTTGATCATCTGCTCGGTGACGGTGAAGTCGGCGATCACGCCGTCCTTCATCGGGCGGATCGCCTCGATGTTGCCCGGCACCTTGCCGAGCATCTGCTTGGCTTCCTTGCCGACCGCCTGGATCGTCTTCTTGCCGTTGGGGCCGCCTTCCTGGCGGATCGACACGACGGACGGCTCATCGAGGACGATGCCCTTGCCGCGCATGTAGATCAGGGTGTTTGCGGTGCCGAGGTCGATCGCAAGATCGTTGGAGAAGTAGCTGCGCAAAAAACCGAACATTCAGAATCCTGTTTCGCTCTGGGCCGGCCCTGCTTAGCGGACGCTGAGGGCGGCAGCGGAAAAAATAACAGCCTCGGGAAGCGTGGCGGAAGCGGCCGCCGCGGCGCACGAAGCTGCGAGTGATGTCTACCGGGGATCGCACGAAGCACGCACGGCTTGCCGAAGCGGGGCGAAACGGTGCGGGAAAAGGCTGCCGGGTTTGGGTCGAACGCGTAATGATACCTTATAATTTCACGGTATTTGAATCGAAACGGGCGGTATTTTTGCCGCTTCGGCCCCGATTTTTGAGGGTGGGATCGCACCCTCCAACCCCCCGCCGCAGCGCTGCTTTCGATGCGCTGCGCAGCCTTGTTTTTCCGGTGATCGCATGGCCCTGACCCTGACCGATGTGAAACGCATCGCGCACCTCGCGCGACTCGAAATGGCCGACGCCGACGCCGAGCACATGCTCGGCCAGCTCAATGAATTCTTCGGGCTCGTCGAGCAGATGCAGGCGGTCGACACCGCCGGCATCGCGCCGCTCGCCCACCCGATCGAACAGATCCAGCAAGTCGCGCAGCGCCTGCGCGACGACGCCGTGACGGAAGTCGTCAATCGCGACGACAACCAGCGTCCGGCGCCGGCCGTCCAGGACGGCCTCTACCTCGTGCCGAAGGTGATCGAGTAAGCATTCGATGACAAGCGCGCCGGCCGCCCTGCGCCGCGCGCCACCCAGAATTCCCAGGAAAACCACTCAATGCACGCAAAAAGCCTCACCGAACTGCGCGCCGCGCTCGCCGCCAAGGAGTGCTCGGCCGTCGAGCTCGCGCAGCTCTACCTGAAGCGGATCGACGCCGCACGCGACCTGAACGCGTTCGTCCAGGTCGACGCCGACCTGACCCTCGCGCAGGCGAAAGCCGCCGACGCGGAACTCGCGCGCGGCGCGGGCGGCGCGCTCACCGGCCTGCCGATCGCGCACAAGGACGTCTTCGTCACGCGCGGCTGGCGCTCGACCGCCGGCTCGAAGATGCTCGCGAACTACGAGAGCCCGTTCGACGCGACCGTCGTCGCCCGCCTGCAGGCGGCCGGCATGGTCACGCTCGGCAAGACCAACATGGACGAGTTCGCGATGGGCTCGTCGAACGAGAATTCCGCGTTCGGCGCGGTGAAGAACCCGTGGGACACGAACGCCGTGCCGGGCGGCAGCTCGGGCGGCAGCTCGGCCGCCGTCGCCGCGCGCCTCGCACCGGCGGCAACCGGCACCGACACCGGCGGCTCGATCCGCCAGCCCGCGTCGTTCGCGGGCGTGACGGGCATCAAGCCGACCTACGGCCGCGTGTCGCGCTACGGGATGATCGCGTTCGCGTCGTCGCTCGACCAGGGCGGCCCGATGGCGCAGAGCGCGTCCGACTGCGCGCTGCTGCTGAACGGGATGGCCGGCTTCGACGAGCGCGACTCGACGAGCCTCGAGCGCGACGACGAGGATTTCACGCGCCACCTCGGCCAGCCGTGGGCGGCCGGCAACGATGCGGGCAAGCCGCTCGCGGGCCTGCGTATCGGCCTGCCGAACGAGTATTTCGGCGACGGCCTCGCCGACGACGTGCGCGCGGCGATCGACGCGGCGCTGAAGCAGTATGAGGCGCTCGGCGCGACGCTCGTGCCGGTGTCGCTGCCGAAGACGGAACTGTCGATCCCCGTGTACTACGTGATCGCGCCGGCGGAAGCGTCGTCGAACCTGTCGCGTTTCGACGGCGTGCGTTTCGGCCATCGTGCCGCGCAGTACGGCGACCTGCTCGACATGTACAAGAAGTCGCGCGCCGAAGGCTTCGGCCCCGAGGTGAAGCGCCGCATCCTGGTCGGCACGTACGTGCTGTCGCACGGCTACTACGACGCGTACTACCTGCAGGCGCAGAAGATCCGCCGCATCATCGCGAACGATTTCCAGGAAGCGTTCAAGACCTGCGACGTGATCATGGGCCCGGCGTCGCCGACGGTCGCATGGGATCTCGGCGCGAAGGGCGACGATCCGGTGCAGATGTATCTCGCGGACATCTACACGCTGTCGGTGAGCCTCGCCGGTCTTCCCGGCATGAGCGTGCCGTGCGGCTTCGGCGCGGGCGCGAACGCGAAGCGCCCGGTCGGCCTGCAGATCATCGGCAACTATTTCAACGAAGCCCGGATGCTGCAGGTCGCCGACGCGTTCCAGCGCGCGACCGACTGGCACAAGCAAGTTCCGGCAGGGGTGTAAGCAATGGCTACTCAATGGGAAGTCGTCATCGGTCTCGAGACGCACGCGCAACTGTCGACCGTCTCGAAGATTTTCTCGGGCGCGTCGACGCAGTTCGGCGCCGAGCCGAACACGCAGGCCTGCCCGGTCGACCTGGCGCTGCCGGGCGTGCTGCCGGTGCTGAACCGCGGTGCGGTCGAGCGGGCGATCCGCTTCGGCCTCGCGATCGGCTCGACCATCGCGCCGCGCAGCATCTTCGCGCGCAAGAATTATTTCTACCCCGATCTGCCGAAGGGTTATCAGATCAGCCAGTACGAGATTCCGGTCGTGCAGGGCGGCCGGATCACGATCCAGGTGCCCGCCAACGAGAAGGCCGGCAAGCCGGCCTACGAGAAGACGGTCAACCTGACCCGTGCGCATCTCGAGGAAGATGCGGGCAAGTCGCTGCATGAGGACTTCGCCGGGATGACGGGGATCGACCTGAACCGCGCGGGCACGCCGCTGCTCGAGATCGTCACCGAGCCGGAAATGCGCAGCGCGGCCGAGGCCGTCGCGTACGCGAAGGCGCTGCACGGGCTCGTCGTGTGGCTCGGCATCTGCGACGGCAACATGCAGGAAGGCTCGTTCCGCTGCGATGCGAACGTGTCGGTACGCCCGGTCGGCCAGGAGAAGTTCGGCACGCGCGCGGAAATCAAGAACCTGAACTCGTTCCGGTTCCTCGAGGAAGCGATCAACTATGAAGTGCGTCGCCAGATCGAGCTGATCGAGGACGGCGGCGAGGTCGTGCAGGAAACGCGCCTCTACGATCCGGACAAGCGCGAGACGCGTTCGATGCGCAGCAAGGAAGACGCGCACGACTACCGCTACTTCCCCGACCCCGACCTGATGCCGCTCGTGATCGGCCAGGACTGGATCGAGCGCGTGCAGTCCGGGATGCCCGAGCTGCCGGCCGCGATGCAGCAGCGCTTCGCCGACGAGTACGGCGTGTCCGCGTACGACGCGGGCGTGCTGACGTCGAGCAAGGCGATGGCCGCATATTTCGAGTCGGTGGTCGCGAAGGCCGGCGCGGCGAACGCGAAGACCGTCGCGAACTGGCTGATGGGCGACGTGTCGTCGCAGCTGAACCGCGACGGCATCGAGATCGACGCGATCCCCGTGTCGGCCGCGCAGCTCGCGCTGTTGCTGCAGCGCATCGCCGACGGCACGATCTCGAACAAGATCGCGAAGGAAATCTTCGCGACGATCTGGGACGAGAAGGCGACCGACGAAGGTGCGGCCGACCGCATCATCGATGCGAAGGGGCTCAAGCAGATCTCCGACACCGGCGCGCTGGAAGCGATCATCGACGACGTGCTCGCGGCGAACGCGAAGTCGGTCGAGGAATTCCGCGCGGGCAAGGAAAAGGCGTTCAACGCGCTGATCGGCCAGGCGATGAAGGCGACCAAGGGCAAGGCCAATCCGCAGCAGGTCAACGAACTGCTGAAGAAGAAGCTCGGCTGAGCATGACCGCGCGCCTGAACCGCGCTTGACGACGGGCCGCCTCGAACCAGTTCGGGGCGGCCCGTTGCGTTTGGCGGATGCGTTATCGTATGCGCCACACCGTCCAACGGAGGAACGAATGGCGAAACAACCGTCTCTCGACGATTTCCTCGTGCCTGAATTCACGCGCGAGAAGGAAGCCGCCGCATTCAAGCTCGATGCGTTCGACCCGGCCGCGAAGCCGTTTTCGTCCGGCTCGAAGGACGCCGACCGCGAACGGCTGTCGGCCGTGTCGACCGAGCTCGACGTCCAGCAGGAGCGCCTGCACACGCAGCAGAAGAAGCGTGTGCTGCTCGTGCTGCAGGGGATGGACACCAGCGGCAAGGACGGCACCGTGCGCGCGGTGTTCCGCGAGGTCGACCCGCTCGGCCTGCGCGTCGTGTCGTTCAAGGCGCCCACGCCGATCGAGGCCGCGCACGATTTCCTGTGGCGCGTGCACGCGCAGGTGCCGGCCGCGGGCGAGCTCGCGATCTTCAACCGCAGCCACTACGAAGACGTGCTGGTGCCGCGCGTGCTCGACGCGATCGACGCGAAGGAGTGCGAGCGCCGCTACCGGCAGATCCGCGATTTCGAGACGATGCTGCACGAAAACGGCACGACGATCGTCAAGTGCTTCCTGCACATCTCGAAGGACGAGCAGCGCGCGCGGCTGCAGGCGCGCATCGACGATCCGACCAAGCACTGGAAGTTCGACATCGCCGATCTCGATGCGCGCAAGCATTGGGACGCCTACCAGTCCGCGTACCGCGACGCGCTCGCCGCGACGTCGGTCGAGCATGCGCCGTGGTACGTGATCCCCGCGAACTCGAAGACGCACCGCAACGTGATGATCGCCGAGCTGCTGCTGCGCACGATGACCGACATGAAGCTGGAATTCCCGCCGCCGAAGCCCGAGCTCGAAGGCGTGAAGATCCGTTAAGCTGCCACCCTGTAAAAACATCGAACTGAACGGAACCCGACATGATGCGAGTGATTACCGCCAACCTGAACGGCATCCGCTCCGCCGCGAAGAAGGGCTTCTTCGACTGGCTCGGCGAACAGAACGCCGATTGCGTGTGCGTGCAGGAAATCAAGGTATCGGCCGACGACCTGCCGGCCGAATTCGTCGAGCCGCACGGCTTCAAGAGCTATTTCCACCACGCCGAGAAGAAGGGCTACAGCGGCGCGGGCGTGTACAGCCGCCGCGAACCCGATGACGTGATCATCGGCTTCGGCAGCAGCGAATTCGATGCCGAAGGGCGCTACGTCGAGGCGCGCTACGGCAAGCTGTCGGTCGTGTCGGTGTACGTGCCGTCCGGTTCGAGCGGCGAGGAGCGCCAGCAGGCGAAGTACCGCTTCATGGACGAATTCATGCCGCACCTCGCGCAGCTCAAGAAGAAGCGCGAGGTGATCCTGTGCGGCGACGTGAACATCGTCCACAAGGAAATCGACATCAAGAACTGGAAGAGCAACCAGAAGAACTCGGGCTGCCTGCCGGAAGAGCGTGAATGGCTCACGAAGCTGTTCGACGACGTCGGTTATGTCGACGTGTTCCGCACGCTCGACCCGCGTCCCGAGCAGTACACATGGTGGAGCAATCGCGGCCAGGCGTACGCGAAGAACGTCGGGTGGCGGATCGACTACCAGATCGCGACGCCGGGCGTGGCCGGTACCGCGAAACGCACGTCGATCTTCAAGGACATCAAGTTCAGCGATCACGCGCCGCTGACGATCGACTACGACTACGCGAAGTGATTGCCGGCGCTGCGCCGCGTGCGCAGTCGCCGAATGCGAAACGGGCCGCATGTCGAACATGCGGCCCGTTTCGTTTGAGGCGGGGCTTACTGCTTGATCGACGCCATGTCGATCACGAAGCGGTACTTCACGTCGCTCTTCAGCATCCGCTCGTAAGCGGCATTGATCTGCTGCATCGGAATCGTCTCGATATCCGACGTGATCCCGTGCTGCGCGCAGAAGTCGAGCATTTCCTGCGTTTCCGCGATCCCGCCGATCAGCGAGCCCGCGAGGCGGCGGCGCTTGAAGATCAGGTTGAACACCTGCGGCGACGGGTGATCGTGTTCCGGCGCGCCGACGAGCGTCATCGTGCCGTCGCGCTTCAGCAGGTGCAGGAACGGGTTCAGGTCGTGCTGCGCGGCGACCGTGTTCAGGATGAAGTCGAAGCTGTTCAGGTGCGCGTTCATCTGCGCTTCGTCCTTCGAGATCACGACTTCGTGCGCGCCGACGCGCTTGCCGTCCTCGATCTTCGACGGCGACGTCGTGAACAGCACGACGTGCGCGCCCATCGCACGCGCCAGCTTCACGCCCATGTGGCCGAGGCCGCCGAGCCCGACGATGCCGACCTTCTTGCCGGGGCCGACGTTCCACTGCCGCAGCGGCGAGTAGGTCGTGATCCCCGCGCACAGGAGCGGCGCGGCGCCGGCCGGGTCGAGCGTGTCCGGCACGCGCAGCACGAACGCCTCGTCGACGACGAGTTGCGTCGAATAGCCGCCGTACGTGACGTCGCCCGTCACGCGATCCTGGCCGTTGTAGGTGCCGACGAAGCCGTTCTCGCAATACTGCTCGAGCCCTTCGGCGCAGCTCGGGCAGGTGCGGCACGAATCGACGAGGCAGCCGACGCCGACCAGCTCGCCGACCTTGAAGCGCGAGACCTGCGGGCCGGTCGCCGTCACGCGGCCGACGATCTCATGACCCGGCACGACCGGGTAGATCGTGTTGCGCCATTCGTTGCGCGCCTGGTGCAGGTCCGAGTGGCAGACGCCGCAGTAGAGGACGTCGATCTGGACGTCGAGGTCGCGCAGCGCGCGACGCTGGAATTCGAACGGGGCGAGCGGCGACTGCGAATCGGTCGCCGCGTAGGCATAGGTAGTGCTCATGCGATGGGCTCCTTGTCCGGAACGGATCCGGCGAAACAGACTGCCGTCGCATCATGTGGCGATGCGGCGAGGCAGGACGTCATCGTAAGGATCGCGGCGCGCCGGCGAAATACACGAAGGTCTCGAAGATTTGCCTATTCCTCTTGAACTGCACGCGAACAGCCGTCAAAACGCGTGCAGGCTGCTACATTGCAAGCCAGATTCTCTTGCCGCGCAGGACCACGCCGATGAGCTTCCAACCCCTTTTGGCCGACGCGGGCGACCGCGTGCAGCGCCGCATGATCGAGCTGCACACGCATCTCGCGCCGAACGAGGGCGATACGCTCGCGGCGCTCGACGGCGTGCGCCTGATCCGCGTGAGCCGTCCCGTGCCGCGCCTGCCCGTGCTGTACGAACCGAGCATCATCGTCGTGTGCCAGGGGCGCAAGCTCGGCTATCTCGGCGACCGCTCGTTCGTCTACGACGCGCAGCAGTACCTGGTGCTGTCGGTGCCGCTGCCGTTCGAATGCGAGACCTTCGCGAGCATGGACGAGCCGTTTCTCGCGATCTCGATCCGCGTCGACCTCGCGGTGATCGCCGAGCTCGCGATCCTGCTCGACGAGACGCTCGGCGCGGCCGTCAGCGAACCGCTCGGCGTCTATTCGACGCCGCTCGACGCGCCGCTGGCCGACGCGGTCGTGCGGCTGCTCGAAGCGCTCGCATCGCCGCACGACACGCGCGTGCTGGGGCCCGCGATCATGCGCGAGATCGCCTATCGCGTGCTGACGGGCGAGCAGGGCGACGCGATGCGCGCGGCGCTCGTGCAGCAGCATCACTTCGGCCGTATCGCGAAGGCGCTGCGGCGCATCCATGCGGAACTGCACGCCGACCTCGACGTCGAGACGCTCGCGCGCGAGGCCGGAATGAGCCTCGCGGTGTTCCACGCGCAGTTCAAGCACGTGACGGCGACGTCGCCGATGCAGTACGTGAAGGCCGCGCGGCTGCACCAGGCGCGGCTGATGATGGTGCAGGACGGGATGGGCGCCGGCACGGCGGCCGCGCGCGTCGGTTATGCGAGCGCGTCGCAGTTCAGCCGCGAGTTCAAGCGGCTGTTCGGCCGCAGCCCCGGTGACGAGGTGCGCTGGATGCGTGAAAGCGGGGTCCGCCCGGTCGCGACCGGGGTGGACGCGTAGCGTCCGGCGTTACCCGGCGGCGCGCCGGACGACCTTGCGCCGTTGCGCGCTGATGCCCGCATAGTCGGGCAGCGCGTCGACCCGCTTGCCGATCGCCTTCGCATAGAGCGGAATCAGGTCGGGCAGCCGGTTCAGCAGGTCCTGGCGTCGCGCGGTGCTGTACGGATGCGTGTAGATGAAGCCCGTCGCCTTGTTCGCGCGCGTCGCGACCGCGAGCTTGTCCCACAGCGTGATCGCGGCGCGCGGATCGAAGCCCGCGCGTGCGGCGATGTCGCCGCCGATCACGTCGGCTTCGGTCTCGTCGGTCGGCTCGTAGTGAAGCGACTGCAGGCGCTCGCCGAGATTCAGCGCCTGCGGCAGCGGATCGCCGACGCCGAACAGCGGCGGCAGCGCGGCCGCCCGCAGCGACGTCTGCGACGTCGCGCTGAAGTTGCTGCGCGCGTGTTCGCGCAGCGCATGCGCGATGCCGTGCGCGAGCAGCACGCCGAGCTCGTCGTCGTTCAGGCGGATGCGGTCGAGCATGCCGCCGTACACGAGCACCTTGCCGCCCGGCAGGCAGGTCAGGCGGATGTCGCGCGAGCGGATCGCGTTGACGTCCCAGGCCCAGCTCTTCACGCGGTCGTTCCACTTCACCGAATACGGCGCGAGCTTCGCGACGATCGCGCGCAGGCGTTTCACGCGCGGCTGGTTCGCGGGCAGCAGCCGGTTGCTGTCGGCGGCCGTCTGCACGATCTGCGCATATTCGTTCGCGGTGAGCTGTTCGAGCAGCGGCGACGGGATCAGCGTGCGGAACGCGATCGCGTTGCCGTAGCGGACCTGCTGCTGAGGCGTTTGCGCATACGCCTTCGCCGGCGCGGCGGCGCCGGTCGGCTGCGCGGCTTCGGCGGCGGACGGCGCCACGGGCGCGGCGGAAGTCGCCGGCGCGGGCGGTG
>NZ_JAAGPK010000193.1:0-13361 GCF_017104685.1 Burkholderia sp. Tr-20355
TCGCTCAGTAGATCACGACCGGTGCAGGCCGGTAGTAGACGGGCCGCGCCGGCACGACGACGCACCCGGCCAGCGTGATCGCGACGAGCGCGACGGCGATGACGGTTCTTTTCATCACGCGCCTCCGTCACGCCCAGTGGCCACGGGTCCAGAACCAGTTCGGACCGCGCTGGTCCCAGTGGCCCGGCACCCATTGCATGCCGACGCGCTCGGCTTCCCAGTGACCGCCGATCCACACGTAGCGGCCATGGTCCCAGTGCCAGTGCCCGCGCTCCCACACGTAGCCCACGCGCGCGGTCGGCACGACCTCGTAGCGCACGGGCGGCGGCGCATTCGGCGCAACGACGACGATCTCCTCGGTGCGCACGGCAACCGGCTCGGCGACGACCACACGGCCCTGCGGCGCGATCACGGGTGTGCCGACGAGAATCTCGTCCGCCTGCACGGCAAACGGTGCGACGACGGCTGACAGGCCCGCGGCAAACAGCGCGAGCGAAACGATACGACGTTGAACAGATGAGACAGCCATCACAACCTCCTGGTTGAACAAATAACGCGAGCGTATTCGTTCAATGCGGGAGGGGCGGTTACGGCCGACAGGCGCCGTGTTACGGCGTGCCCGAAAGTGCAACAGGGCGTAAGACGCGCACGACGGCGGGCGCCGCCGTGCGGAGGGACACCGGCAAGCGTCAGGCTTGCGGGATCTCGATCTTCACTTCGAGGACTTCGAGGTCGTCCTGGCGCTCGAGGCTCACGCGGATGTCATCGTTCGAAATATGGACGTACTTCGAGATGACGGCGACGAGTTCCTTCTGCAGCGCCGGCAGGTAATCGGCCGGCGGCCGGCCGCCGACCCGCTCGTGCGCGATGATGAGCTGCAAGCGCTCCTTCGCGACCGATGCGGACTTCTTCTTCTCGCCGAGGAGAAACGAAAGGATGGACATGGGCGGCCTCCGTTACTTGCTGCCGAAGAGGCGCTGCAGCAGGCCCGGCTTCTGGTAGTCGGTGAAGCGCAGCGGCTTGTCCTCGCCGAGGAAGCGAGAGACGACGTCCTTGTACGCTTCGGCGACGTCGGTGCCGTCGATATGCACGGCCGGCAGACCCTGGTTCGACGCGTGCAGCACGGCTTCCGACTCGGGCACCACGCCGATCAGCTTGATGCGCAGGATCTCGCTGATGTCCTCGAGCGACAGCATCTCGCCTTCGCTCACGCGCTTCGGGCTGTAGCGCGTGATCAGCAGGTGTTCCTTGATCGGCTCCTTGCCTTCGGTCGCACGCTTCGTCTTCGACGACAGGATGCCCAGAATGCGGTCGGAGTCGCGCACCGACGACACTTCCGGGTTCGTGACGATCAGCGCCTCGTCCGCGAAGTACATCGCGTGCAGCGCGCCGGCCTCGATACCGGCCGGCGAATCGCAGACGATGTATTCGAAATCCATCGCGACGAGGTCGTTCAGCACCTTCTCGACGCCGTCGCGCGTCAGCGCATCCTTGTCGCGCGTCTGCGACGCCGGCAGGATGAACAGGTTCTCGCACTTCTTGTCCTTGATCAGCGCCTGGTTCAGGTTCGCTTCGCCCTGGATCACGTTCACGAGGTCATACACGACGCGACGCTCGCAGCCCATGATGAGATCGAGGTTGCGCAGGCCGACGTCGAAGTCGATCACGGCCGTCTTGTGGCCGCGCAGCGCGAGACCGGACGCAAAGCTCGCGCTCGTCGTCGTCTTGCCCACGCCGCCCTTGCCCGAGGTCACCACGATGATTTTTGCCATTTACCCAATACCCTGTGTTCGTCAATGAGAGCCGATCGATCCGGAGCGTGCCGCGTGAATTTACGTCAGGCGCAGCGGTTCGATCATCAGTTTTTCCTCTTCGAGCCGGATCTGCACCGATTTGCCCAGTACGTCGGCGGGCAGCGGGTTCTCGGTTGTTCGATAGATACCCGCGATCGAAATCAGTTCCGGTTCGAGACACGTGCAGAAAATGCGCGCGTCGTGATTGCCGTGCACGCCCGCGAGTGCGCGGCCGCGCAACGGCGCGTAGATGTGGATATTGCCTTCCGCGATGATCTCCGCGCCGTGACTGACCGGCGCGAGCACCACGAGGTCTCCTTTCGCGTAAATCTGCTGCCCCGAACGCAACGGCCGGTCGATCACGAGCGTCTGGCCGCCCGGCTGATTCGATGCCGGCGCCTGCTCCGACGCCGGTTCGGGCGTCGCCGCGGCGGCCGCGGCGACGACGGCCTCGGCGATCGACGACGGTTCCGCGCCCTCGGCCGGCTTGGCGGCCGGCACGCGGCGATCGCGCGCCTCGAGCAGCGGCAGGCCGGCTTCCCCCGCCCAGCCCTGCGTGGCCAGTGCGACCACGCCCACCGGGCGCATCCGCACGTCGTTCAGCATCTGCCGGATGTCCGCGAGCGCGACGCGTTCGCCGTCAGCCAGGCGGCGGACGTCGATCGCGACGACATCGTCGGCGAAAAACTCGGGAGTCGCTTCGAAGCGCTTGACCAGTTCGGCACGCAACGCATCGAGATCGGTCGTCTTCACGGTGAACAGCAACGTATCGACCGATCCGCTGCGCAGCTCGAAGAATGGCGATTTTTTAAGCGACATGGACACTCTGCAAAAATTTTTTGCGTATTTTACAGGCGTCCACGCGTGCGGCCATTATTTTTGGGACTCGGGGTGGCGGCGGCCCGGGCGGGCAAGCGACCGGCAGGGTGGCAGGCAAGCGGGCGGCGGAGCCCTCATCGCGCCGCGCGGCCCGCGTTTCGACGGGGCGTCAGTGCTTCACCTGCGACACGAACAGCGATTTCATCGCGCCCGGCATCCGCGCGACCGGCGCATGTTCACCGGTGTTGCCGAAACCCGCGCGCTCGTAAAAACGGATCGCGTTGCGGTTCGCATCGGCGATCCATGCATAGACTTCGCTCGCGCCGCGCTCGGCGAGCCAGGCGGTAGCCGTCTCCAGCAGCAGCACGCCGCCGCGCAGGTGGCGCACCGCATGCGCGACCCACAGTTCGCTGACGAACGCGCGCCGATCGGGCGTGTTGTCGAAATACGCGCCGATCATGCCGGCCGGATGGCCTTCGGTGTACAGCAGGAAAGTCGTCGACTCGTCGGACACGGCGCGCAGCGCGGCAATCGCCGACGCCGCGTCCGTTTCGACAGTCAGCAATTCGGCCTCCGGCGCTTCGCCCGGCGCATAGGGCTCACGCAGCGATGCGGCGCGGAGTTCGCGATACACGCCGCCCTGGTCGGCAACGATACGACGAACGGTCAAGGTCGAACTCATGCAGGCACAGCCCCCTTCGGACAGCAAGCTATTAGCTTCAACCGAAAGCGGGGCATGAGTCAAATCGTTATTTTCAAATGACGGCGCGGATCGAAAGGCAACAGGTGTCACCCGCGGCGACATGAGCCGACCGGTGTGCAGGTGCAGCATCGGCATGCCGATGCGCACCGACGGACAACCGTCGACGCTTCGCCGCTCGACGTCTCGCCCGGTTCGCCTTGCAATGCGCGGCAGTCGCGTTTCGAAGTGCACCGCCCGTCATGTTCGCCACCGTAATGTTGCGTAATACGAGCAACCCAAAACGTGTTCCGACCTTGCCCGCGTCCCTTCGTTTATTGCGACGCAACATTTGTTGCAGGCGAGCAGGATCGATGTGCGCGCACGCCACACCTCCCGATTCGTCTGACCAGCGCGCGGGATGCGTCGGCCGATCCGGTCTCCACCGGATGTTTCAATCAGCGCGTGCCGGCCCTTTCGGGCGCGACTCGCGCGCGGCCCTCCGTTTGGAGTCGCACGCCTAGCGCCGGTGTTTGGCAAGCGCGCGCACGGGTCGTATAACAGGCAGAACCGGGCAACGATCCGGTGGCGCCGCGCGTGTCGCGGGCCGACGAGGATTCGAACAACCGTGCATGCGGCCGCCCATCGGGCCCGCTGACTGGAGGGAGACAATGGCAATGACCGACGGATCGGCCGCGAGCTGGTCGGATGGCAAGCGTTACCTGTGGCTGCTGGGCGCACTGACGATCACGCTGCCGATCCTCGCCGCGCAGCTCGCGCTGTCGACGGGCCTTCACGTGTTCTGGTGGTTCGGCCCGCTGTTCGCGTTCGGCGTGATTCCGGTCCTCGACACGCTGATCGGCGACGATCGCGACAACCCGCCCGAGGCCGTCGTGCCGCACCTCGAACGCGAGCGCTATTACCGGTTCATCGTCTATCTGGCGACTTGCGTCGAATACGTCGCGTTCTTCATGTGCGTATGGATCGTCGGCACGCACGCGCTCGCGTGGTACGACTACGTCGGCTTCGCGCTGTCGCTCGGCGCCGCGACGGGCATCTCGATCAATACCGCGCACGAGCTCGGGCACAAGACCGACCGCTTCGAACGCTGGCTCGCGAAGATCACGCTCGCGCCGGTCGCGTACGGCCACTTCTATGTCGAGCACAACCGCGGCCACCACGTGCGCGTCGCGACGGCCGAGGATCCGGCGAGCGCGCGCTACGGAGAGTCGTTCTGGGCATTCCTGCCGCGCACCGTGACCGGCAGCATCCGCTCGGCATGGCGGCTCGAGAAGGCGCGCCTCGAACGGCTCGGGCGGTCGCCGTGGACCTGGCGCAACGAGGTGCTGCACGCGTGGACGATGACGGTCGTCGTGTGGGGCATCGCGATCGCGATGGCCGGCAAGGTCGTGATCCCGTTCCTCGTGATCCAGGCCGTCTACGGCGCCTCGCTGCTCGAAGTCGTGAACTACGTCGAGCACTACGGGCTCGGCCGCCGCAAGCTGCCGAGCGGCCGCTACGAACGCTGCACGCCGCAGCATTCGTGGAACAGCAATCACGTCGTGACCAACCTGTTCCTGTACCAGTTGCAGCGGCACGCCGACCATCACGCGAACCCGACGCGCTCGTACCAGGCGCTGCGCCACTTCGACGATTCGCCGCAACTGCCGGCCGGCTACGCGACGATGATCCTGTTCGCGTACGTGCCGCCGCTCTGGTATCGCGTGATGAATCCGCGCGTCGTCGCGCACTACGGCGGCGACATGGCGCGATCGAACATCAAGCCGTCGATCCGCGACCGGGTGCTGGCGCAGTATCCGGCCGCGGCGTGATATCGGCCGGGGACGGTGCCGCGGCCGTCATTGCATGGCCGCGGACCCAAAACGAAAAACCCCTTGATCCTTTCGGATCAAGGGGCTTCGTATTTTGGCGGAGAGGGTGGGATTCGAACCCACGGTACGGGGAAACCGTACGCCTGATTTCGAGTCAGGTACATTCGACCACTCTGCCACCTCTCCTTCCTTACTGCATTTCGCGTTTGGTCATTTCCGCGAAAGAAAAGATTATAAAACGATCTCTTCTTGGCTGACAAGCCCTTTGTGCAAAATTTTTTGCGAGGGCTTCGCAGGCCTGCGTTACGACGCCTGTGCCGGCGCGTCGATGCGCGCCATGCCGCCCATGTACGGACGCAGCACGTCCGGCACCGTGACCGAACCGTCCGCGTTCTGGTAGTTCTCCAGTACCGCGACGAGCGTGCGGCCGACGGCGAGACCCGAACCGTTCAGCGTATGCACGAGCTCCGGCTTGCCCTGCGCGTTGCGGAAACGCGCCTGCATCCGGCGCGCCTGGAACGCCTCGGTGTTCGAGCAGCTCGAGATCTCGCGATAGGTGTTCTGCGCGGGCAGCCACACTTCGAGGTCGAACGTCTTCGCGGCCGAGAAGCCCATGTCGCCCGTGCACAGCGTGATCACGCGGTACGGCAGGCCGAGTTTCTGCAGGATCGCTTCCGCGTGGCCGACCATCTCGTCGAGCGCCGCGTACGACGTTTCCGGCGCGACGACCTGCACCATCTCGACCTTGTCGAACTGGTGCTGGCGGATCATCCCGCGCGTGTCGCGGCCGTACGAACCGGCTTCCGAGCGGAAGCACGGCGAATGCGCGGTCAGCTTGATCGGCAGCGCGGACGCGTCGACGATCGACTCGCGCACGGTGTTCGTCAGCGAGATCTCCGACGTGGAGATCAGGTATTGCGTGACCGTGTTCTCGGCGCCGCCCTTCTCGACGCGGAACATGTCGTCCGCGAACTTCGGCAGCTGGCCCGTGCCGTAGAGGATCTCCGGGTTCACGATGTACGGCGTGTACGTCTCGGTATAACCGTGCTGCTGCGTGTGCGTGTCGATCATGAACTGCGCGAGCGCGCGGTGCAGGCGCGCGATCGGACCGCGCAGCATCGTGAAGCGCGCGCCGGCGAGCTTCGCGCCCGTCTCGAAATCGAGGCCGAGCGGCGTGCCGACATCGACGTGATCCTTCACCTCGAAATCGAACTGGCGCGGCGCGCCCCAGCGGCGCACCTCGACGTTATCGGCTTCGTCCTTGCCGACCGGCACGCTTTCGTGCGCGACGTTCGGCATGCCCAGCATCAGGTCGGACAGGCGCGCCTGGATGTCGCCGAGCCTGGCTTCCGACGCCTTCATGTCGTCGCCGATCCCGCCGACCTCGGCCATCACGGCCGACGTGTCCTCGCCCTTCCCCTTCATCGCGCCGATCTGCTTCGACAGGCTGTTGCGACGCGCCTGGAGCTCTTCGGTGTGGGTCTGGATCGCGCGGCGTTCCGCTTCGAGTGCGGAAAACGCGGCGACGTCGAGGGTGTAGCCGCGATCGGCGAGGCGCTTCGCGACGCCGTCGAGGTCTTTGCGCAGCAACTGGATGTCGAGCATGGGAGGACTTGGAAAATCGTTGTGTAAGACGGGAATTCTAACGCACCGCGCGGCCGCCACGGCACCGGCCGAACGGACAATGCGCCAAACGGGCGGCGGCCATGGCAACATGGCCTTGCCGCCCCGTACGCCGGCGGCCGGCGAATCGCGGTATGCCCGACCGTTGCGGATCGCAAAACCGCGGCGCCGGCGGACGGCAACCGATCGGGCGAAGCACCCGGCTTCGCCTCACCGCACCCGAGGGAACCCGATGACCATCGAACTCGACAAGGATGTCCGCGACCGCGCAATCGCGTCGCTGCAACGCTATTTCACGGAAAACATGGACGAGCCGATCGGCAACATCCAGGCCGGCGCGCTGCTGCACTTCTTCGTCGAGGAAATCGCGCCGGCGATCTACAACCTCGCGATCGCCGACGCGCAGGAACGCCTGCATGCGCGCGTCGCCGAGCTCGACATCGAATGCCACGAGGAGCCGTTCGAATACTGGAAGAAACAGCAGCCGGGCCGCAAGCGCTGACGCAACGGCGGCGGCGGCGGCCGAACCGGCCCGCGCAACGCGCGGTCAGTCCTTCTTGCCGGCCTCGCGGTCGAGTTCGCGCAACCACGCGAGCTTGTCGGCGATCTTCGATTCGAGCCCGCGCGGCACCGGCTGGTACCAGCGCGGCTCGCGCATCCCGTCCGGCAGGTAGGTCTCGCCGGCCGCATACGCATTCGGCTCGTCGTGCGCGTAACGGTACGCGTGGCCGTAGCCGAGTTCCTTCATCAGCTTGGTCGGCGCGTTGCGCAGATGCACGGGCACCTCGCGCGACTTGTCCTGCTTCACGAACGCCATCGCCTGGTTGAACGCGTTGTAGCCGGCGTTGCTCTTCGCCGCGCACGCGAGATAGATCACCGCCTGCCCGAGCGCGAGTTCGCCTTCCGGCGAGCCGAGCCGCTCGTAGGTTTCGGCCGCGTCGTTCGCCACCTGCAGCGCGCGCGGATCGGCGAGCCCGATGTCTTCCCATGCCATCCGCACGATGCGCCGCGCGAGATACTTCGGGTCGGCGCCGCCGTCGATCATCCGGCAGAACCAGTACAACGCGCCGTCCGGGCTCGACCCGCGCACCGACTTGTGCAGCGCCGAGATCTGGTCGTAGAAGTTGTCGCCGCCCTTGTCGAAGCGCCGTGCGTTCAGCGTCATCGCGCTGCTGACGAAATCGGCGTCGATCGTCGCGACACCGGCCGACGTCGCCGCCGTCTGCGCCTGTTCGAGCAGGTTCAGGAAGCGGCGCGCATCGCCGTCCGCATAACCGACCAGCGTATCGATCGCCTTGTCGTCGAACGCGAGGCCGTCGAGCGCGATTTCCTGCGCGCGCTTCAGCAACTGCCGCATCTCGTCGTCGTTCAGCGACTTCAGCACGTACACCTGCGCACGCGACAGCAATGCCGAGTTGACCTCGAAGCTCGGGTTCTCGGTGGTCGCGCCGATGAAGGTCACGAGACCCGACTCGACGAACGGCAGCAGCGCATCCTGCTGCCCCTTGTTGAAGCGGTGGATCTCGTCGACGAACAGGATCGTATGGCGGCCGGTGCGGTTCAGCGTGTCCTTCGCCTGCTCCATCGACTCGCGGATGTCCTTCACGCCGCCGAGCACGGCCGACAGCGCGATGAACTCGCAGTCGAACGCGAGCGCGGTGAGGCGCGCGAGCGTCGTCTTGCCGACGCCGGGCGGCCCCCACAGGATCATCGAATGCGGCTTGCCCGATTCGAACGCGAGCCGCAGCGGCTTGCCTTCGCCCAGCAAATGCGTCTGGCCGATCACCTCGGCGAGCGTCTTCGGCCGCAGCGCCTCGGCGAGCGGGCGGCGCGGCTCGACTTGAAACAGGTCGGACATGAACCCTCGCTCCACATCAAACGATGGCGGCCGAACCGGCCGCCGGACCCGACATTATGACAGCCGCGCGACGGCGCCACCGCGCCCGGTGCCCACGCCCGATGCCCGATGCCCGCAGGCGGAAACGACACGGGCCCGCCGTCACCGGCGGGCCCGTTGCGAAAACGCGGCGCGCGGCGCCGGTCAGCCGGTGATCACGTCGGCGCCCTTCGGCACCACGAACTTGAACGTATCGCCCTTCAGCGGCGGGTTCGTCTGGATGTTCGTAAACGTCAGCAGCGTGACGTTGCCGAACACGTCGTGCAGTTCCATCGCGGCGAGCGTGCCGTTCCGGAAACCGATGCCGATCCGCTGGAACTGCGTGTCCTGCGCCTTCGGCAGCATCTCGAGCCACTCGATGCCGCCCTTCTCGCCGGCATCGCGCAGCGTGTAGTTCTTGTCGAGATCGTTGCTGCCGAACAGGATCGCGGCAGGGCTCGCGCCCAGCGCGCCGTTCAGCTTGCGCTCGGTGACCTGGTTCAGGTCGCGGTCGAACACGTACAGCTTGTCGCCGTCGGCCTGCAGCACCTGCTGGTACGGCTTCTGGTACGTCCAGATGAACTTGCCCGGCCGCGCGAACACGAACGTGCCGCTCGAATTGTCGGTGGGCTTCGGCGCGGCCTGCGCGGCGCTCGCGCCCTTGGCCGGCGCCTTGACGATCTGCTGCGTGAAATCGCCTTTCGCCGAACGCACCTGCGACACGAAGGCCTTCAGTTGCTCGGTGCCGCCCGCGAACGCGTGCGTCGCCGCGAGCATCAGCGATGCGCCGGCAAGCGCCGCGCCGAGCCAGCGCCGCGTCGAACGAAGGGACATTGCGAACGAAAGTTGCTGCATATTGCGGTTTTCTCCGTGGGTGGCCGGCGCGGCGGGCGCCGCGGACTCATTCCGCGTCGCGCGCCGGCACAAGAATTTCGCGGTTGCCGCTCGACGACATCGCCGACACGAGCCCCGATTGTTCCATCTGCTCGAGCAGGCGAGCCGCGCGGTTGTAGCCGATCCGCAGATGACGCTGCACGAGCGAGATCGACGCGCGGCGGTTCTTGATGACGATCTCGACCGCCTGGTCGTACAGCGGATCAGACTCGCCGCCGCCTTCGCCGGTTCCCGCGCCGGCCGAACCCTCGTCGCCGTCGGCGGTGCCGCCTTCGAGCAGGCCCTCGACGTAGTTCGGCTCGCCCTGCTCCTTGAGCTTCTCGACGACGCGATGCACTTCGTCGTCGGCGACGAACGCGCCGTGCACGCGCACCGGCAGCCCGCTGCCGGGCGGCAGGTACAGCATGTCGCCCATCCCGAGCAGCGATTCGGCGCCCATCTGGTCGAGAATCGTGCGCGAGTCGATCTTCGACGACACCTGGAACGCGATCCGCGTCGGCACGTTCGCCTTGATCAGGCCCGTGATCACGTCGACGGACGGACGCTGCGTCGCGAGGATCAGGTGGATGCCGGCCGCGCGCGCCTTCTGCGCGATCCGCGCGATCAGTTCCTCGACCTTCTTGCCGACCACCATCATCAGGTCGGCCAGCTCGTCGATCACGACGACGATGTTCGGCAGGCGGCCGAGCGGTTCGGGATCCTCGGGCGTCAGGCTGAACGGATTCGGGAGCTTCTCCTCGCGCTTCGCCGCCTCGTCGATCTTGTTGTTGTAGCCGGCGAGGTTGCGCACGCCGAGCTTGCTCATCAGCTTGTAGCGGCGCTCCATCTCCGCGACCGTCCAGTTCAGCGCGTGGCCGGCCTGGCGCATGTCGGTGACGACCGGGCACAGCAGGTGCGGAATGCCTTCGTAGACGCTCATTTCGAGCATCTTCGGATCGATCAGGATCAGGCGCACCTGCTCGGCGGTGGCCTTGTACAGCAGCGACAGGATCATCGCGTTAATCCCGACCGACTTGCCCGAACCGGTCGTGCCGGCCACCAGCAGGTGCGGCATCTTCGCGAGATCCGCGCACACCGGCTTGCCGCCGATGTCCTTGCCGAGGCTCAGCGTCAGCGCCGACGGGGCGGCCGCATACACCTCGGAACCGATGATCTCGGACAGGTGCACGGTCTGGCGGCGCTGGTTCGGCAGCTCGAGCGCCATGTAGTTCTTGCCGGGAATCGTCTCGACGACGCGGATCGATACGAGCGACAGCGAGCGCGCGAGATCCTTCGCGAGATTGACGATCTGGCTGCCCTTCACGCCGGTGGCCGGCTCGATCTCGTAGCGCGTGACGACCGGGCCCGGATACGCGGCGACGACGCTCGCCTCGACGCCGAAATCCTTCAGCTTCTTCTCGATCAGGCGCGACGTGAATTCGAGCGTATCGGCGGAAATCGCTTCCTGCGTCTTCGGCGCGGGATCGAGCAGCGACACCGGCGGCAGCGTCGAGTCGCCCGGCAGGTCGGTGAACAGCGGCACCTGGCGCTCGCGCTCGACGCGCTCGGACTTCGCCGGCGTGACGACCGGCGGCACGATCGTCACCGGCTCGTGATCCTCGATGCGCACGCGCTCCTCTTCGACCTTGCCCTCGCGGCGCACGGCCGCGGCCTCGCCGAGCTTGCGGTCGCGTTCGGCCTCGCGGCGCAGCTTCGCGACGTTGACGGCGGACAGGATCGCGCCGCCGACGCGCTCGGCGACCGACAGCCACGAGAAGCGGAAATACAGCGACAGGCCGATCGCCAGCGCGATCAGCAGCAGCAGCGTGCCGCCGGTGAAGCCGAACGCGTGCGACATCGCACCCGCGACGGCTTCGCCGACGACACCGCCCGGCGCGCGCGGCAACTGCACCTTCAGCGACCACATGCGCAGCGCCTCGATGCCGTCGCACGCGAGCACGACCAGCACGAACGCAAAGATTTCGGTGAGCCAGCCGATCGGCCGCTCGGGTTCGTCGGGAATCGCCTCGTGGCGCGTGATGCGGCGGTAGTTGACGGCGATGCGCCGCCCGAGCGGCACGATCAGCCAGTAGGCGGACAGGCCGAACAGCAGCAGGATGATGTCGGCCGTCCACGCGCCGACGCGGCCGGCCCAGTTCGAGATGTGATCGACCTGGGCGGCGTGCGTCCAGCTCGGATCGCGCCGGCTGTAGCTCAGCAGGGCCATCACCAGAAAGGCGCAGAGCGCGACCTGGAGAATCCAGCGGATCTCCGTGAGGAGCTTCGACATCCGGTGCGGCAACGCCTGTGCCTGGGCGGAATAAGGAGCTTTTGCCATGAATCCGTATAAAGAGGACGGGCCGTGCGCCCGCCTGTCGTTCGATCCCGCTTATTGTAAACGCTGCACCGTGCCGCCAAGTGTAAATGACGGTTACATAACGGGGACGGGATGCCGAAGCGGCCGCCTCGGGCCCGCCGGACGCCCGTTGCAGCCGTGCCGGCACCGCCGGGCCGCCCCGACACGCTATCGCGGCGATTGAAACTCTCGTTCGGCAACGCAGCAACGGGGCCTTTATAATGCGCGTCTGATACCCATCTATGACGGCATCCCGGTCAACCCGGATCGTACGGCGAGCCCTACCCCGCCCGCCGCGGCCGCCTTTTACGGATTCGCACATGTCCACGCCCAAACACGCCAAAGTCCTGATTCTCGGTTCCGGCCCCGCCGGCTACACGGCCGCCGTCTACGCGGCTCGCGCCAACCTGTCCCCGGTGCTGATCACCGGCATCGCGCAGGGCGGCCAGCTGATGACCACGACCGACGTCGAAAACTGGCCGGCCGACGCGAAAGGCGTGCAGGGTCCGGAGCTGATGGCGCGCTTCCTCGAGCACGCCGAGCGCTTCAACACCGAAATCGTCTTCGACCACATCCACACCGCGAAGCTGCACGAGCAGCCGATCCGCCTGATCGGCGACTCGGGCGAATACACGTGCGACTCGCTGATCATCGCGACCGGCGCGTCCGCCCAGTATCTCGGCCTGCCGTCCGAGGAATCGTTCATGGGCAAGGGCGTGTCGGCCTGCGCGACCTGCGACGGCTTCTTCTATCGCGGCCAGGAAGTCGCGGTGATCGGCGGCGGCAACACGGCCGTCGAGGAAGCGCTCTACCTGACGGGTATCGCGAAGAAGGTGACCGTGATCCACCGCCGCGACAAGTTCCGCGCGGAGCCGATCCTGATCGACCGTCTGCTAGAAAAGCAGAAGGAAGGCGTCGTCGACATCAAGTGGGATCACGTGCTCGACGAAGTGACGGGCGAGGATTCGGGCGTCACGGGCCTGCGCATCAAGAACGTGAAGACCGGCGCGACGGAAGACCTCGCCGTGCAAGGCGTGTTCGTCGCGATCGGCCACAAGCCGAACACCGACCTGTTCCAGGGTCAGCTCGAGATGAAGGACGGCTACATCCTGACGAAGAGCGGCCTGCACGGCAACGCGACGTCGACGAGCGTCCCCGGCGTGTTCGCCGCGGGCGACGTGCAGGACAACGTGTATCGCCAGGCGATCACGAGCGCGGGCACGGGCTGCATGGCCGCGCTCGACGCGCAGCGCTACCTCGAAAGCCTGCACGACAAGAAGTAAGCCGCGAGCCTTGCCGCGCCGGGCGCTACAATGGCGTCCGCTGCCGCGAAGCGGGCCCGACCGGAAAGCCGCTGCCGCCGTGCAGCGGCTTTTTTTTGCCCGCGCGCCCGAACGCGCCTGCCCTGTTACCGAATCATGGCGAAGAACCAGCCCCATCCGAGCGATCCCGCGAAGCGGAAGATCGCTGCCCGCCCCGCGAACCCCGCGCCGGCCGCCCCGCCGCCCGC
>NZ_JAAGPK010000194.1:0-13241 GCF_017104685.1 Burkholderia sp. Tr-20355
TCACACACGAGGTTTTTAGTCATTCTCGCTCTGATTTGTATGAACTGTCAGCAGCACACCGAGCTCTACCATGACCTTACCCCTCTTGCCCTACACCACGCTCTTCCGATCACCCCGCCGGCGGCATCGACCGGCACCGGTTGCGCAAGCGCCGCGCGAATCCGCGCGGCATCGAACGGCGGCGCACGAAAACGCACGCCCGTCGCGTCGTACAGCGCGTTCGCGATCGCAGCCGCGGCCGGCGCGGCCGCCTGTTCGATCCGCCGCGCATCGTGTACGGACAGCTCGCCGTGCGCACGGGGCGCCGCTGCGTCGGATACAGCCAGCTCGAGCGCGATCGCGTCCGGCTGCGCGTCGGCCCCGGTTTCGTCATGCGCGGGACGCGCGGTCAGCCGCGTCCCCATCACGCGCGAAATCGCCGCTTCGATCTGCCACGCGGGCACGCCGACCGTCGACGCGTCGCCCGGCTCGCCGACGCCCTGTCCAGCCACGACGCGCCGCACCGCGACGCCGCCCGTCGCACGGTCGACATCGAGATCGACGACCCAGGCGGACCAGTGCGGATCGCCGTCATGACGGGCGTCGCCGGATTCGGCCGCGGGCTCGCCGTCGAAGGCGAAGCCGCGACCGCTGAGCGTCGACGGCGGGGTCGCGCGGGCCGCGACCGGTGCGCCCCACGCGGCGCGCTCGCTGACCATCCGGATGGTCTCGCGCGGCCCCGCATCCCGCGCGGCATCGAGATGCTGCATCCGCAGCGCGACCGGGTCGCGCCGCAACGCGCCGGCGAGTTCGTCGACGAAGGATTCGCGGGCAAAGGCGTGCGCGTGGCCGGGAATCGCTGCGCCGGCATCGGCCAGCTCGATCGACGTCCGCGCGTGCCGGTAGACGAACGGCGACGCCGGGCCCGCATCCGTTCGCGCGTCTTCAGCCCCGCGAGCATCGTGCCCAGCCGCGCCGGCCGCCTGCGCGCGATAGCGCCAGGCCATCATCCGCCCGTCGGGTGCGGTCTGCGTTTCGATATCGAACGATGCACGCGCGTGCGCGTCGCCGATCGGCCATTCGTAGCGCGCGCGGTGCGCATGCGATACCTCGGCGGCAGTTGCGTCGCGCGTGTCGGGCGCCGCCGCGCGCTCCGGCTGCGCAGGCAGGCGCGCATCACGCTTCATCGCCGTCTCGCAGATAACGTGCGGCGCGATGCACCGCACGGATGATCTCCAGATGCGTGCCGCAGCGACACAGGTTGAAGCGCAACGCGTCGCGGATCGCCGCGTCGTCCGGCGCGCGATTGCGTTCGAGCAGCACCTTCGCGCTCATGATCATCCCGTTCAGGCAATAACCGCATTGCGCGGCCTGCTCGTCGACGAACGCGCGCTGGATCGGATGCAGCGCGTCGCGCGAGCCGAGCCCTTCGAGCGTCGTGACGTCGCGCCCGTTCGCGGCGGCGGCCGGCACGACGCACGAGCGGGTCGCCTGCCCGTCGACGAGCACCGTGCACGCCCCGCACTGCCCGAGCCCGCAGCCGTATTTCGGGCCGTTGAGCGCGCAGTCGTTGCGCAGGACCAGCAGCAGCGGCGCGTCGGGTGCGGCCTCGTCGAAGGTATGCGGCGTGCCGTTCACGCGAAACGCCAGCGGCCGCGACGGAGATGCGGGATGGGACATTGAATGGATCCGGAATGCGGCGTGCCGGCCGTGACGGCCGGCGGCGGGCACGGCCGCCGGCTGGCACCCGCCGGCGCGCCCCTGACATATAACACGCCGAAATGCGCACGTACCTGCGCGCCACGATTCCCGCGACGGCCAGGCGCCGGCCCGGCGCGGGCACCGTGGACGCGTCAGGCCGCGGCCGCCACGTTGCCGCGCGACGGCGCGACGAGCGGCACGTCGAACACGTCGTAACCGAATACCCACGACGGATCCTCGTTCGTGCGCAGCCACGTATTGTTGTGCGACACGCGCTGCACTTTCGACGCGCGTGCCGCACGGTTCGCCTCGTACAGCGCGAACGCGCCCGCGTAGTCGCCGACGCCGACTTCGTCGAGACAGCGCGCGAGCATCGCGGCATCCTCGATCGCCATCGCCGCGCCCTGCGCCATGTGCGGCTTCATCGGATGGCATGCGTCGCCGAGCAGCACGAGACGGCCACGGCTCCACAACGGCAGCGGATCGCGCTCGAGCAGCGGCCACTTGGTGATCGACGGCGAAACGTCGATCAGGTGCTGGATGTCGGCGTGAAAACCCGCGAACGCCTCGCGCATCTCGTCGCGGCTGCTGTCGACCATCGACACGCCCTCGGGCCACTCGGCCTGCGGCACGCCGGTCACGTAGTAGTACTCGTCGCGCTTCTCGGTCACGTAGTAGACCATCATGTGGCGATCCTCCGACCACCACTTCACGCACATGTCGTACGGCTTGTTGCCGAGCAGCGACGCCGGGAACACCGCGCGGTGCGCGACATAACCCGTGTAGCGCGGCGGTTCCGCGCCGAGCAGATGCTCGCGGATCCGCGAATTCACGCCGTCCGCACCGATCACGATGTCGGCCGTCTCGACGCTGCCGTCGGCGAACGTCAGGCGCACCGCATCGCCGGTGTCCTCGACCGCCGCGAGCCGCTTGCCGAAGCGGATCGTGCCGGGCGTGACCGCCTGCGTCATCAATGCATGGAAATCGCCGCGGTGCACGGTCAGGTAGCTCGCCCCGTAGGTCTTGCGTGCGTAATCGCCGAGCGGGATCTGCGACAGCACGTCGGCCGTCCGCCAGTCGCGGCTGTACCAGCAATCCGGATGCGAACCCATCGTCTCCAGCGCGTCCTCGCAGCCGATGCGCCGCATGATCTTCATCACGTTCGGGCCGAGATGGATGCCCGCGCCGAGGCGCGAAAAAGCGGGCGCCTGCTCGTACAGCGCGACGTCGTAACCGCCGCGCTGCAGCAGCGCAGCCGCGGCCGTGCCGCCGAGACCGGCGCCGATGATTGCGATACGGGGTTTGCTCATGCGGATCTCCTGATCGTGGGCCCGGCGCCGAACACGGCACGGATACGGGCGGATTGAATGGCGTTTATGTAGCGTACACACTCAATTTATTCAGGACAAGCGGATTGTTTGGCGCCTCTGTCACATACGGGAAAACACCAATAATTCCTCGCATATCCATCTATACAAACAGGCATGTCACGCGTGACCTCATTTTGATCCATTGCCATTTTCAAATGTACACACTAGACTTTGCTCGACATCCGGCGATCCCGCACCTGCGTGCCGCCCTCCCTTACCGACACGGAGCCCCCGTCATGAGCAAGACCTACCGCATCGGCCAGATCGTGCCGAGTTCCAACACGACGATGGAAACCGAGATCCCGGCGATGCTGCGGCTGCGCGAAACGATCCGTCCCGAGCGCTTCACGTTCCATTCGAGCCGGATGCGGATGAAGAAGGTCGTCAAGGAAGAACTCGCGGCAATGGATGCCGAATCCGACCGCTGCGCGGTGGAACTGAGCGATGCGCGCGTCGACGTGCTCGGCTACGCCTGCCTCGTCGCGATCATGGCGATGGGGCACGGCTACCACCGCGTGTCGCAGGCGCGCCTCACGAAACACACGGCCGACAACGGCGCGCGGGCGCCCGTGCTGACGAGCGCGGGTGCGCTCGTCGACGCGCTGAAGGTGATCGGCGCGAAGCGCATCGTCGTCGTCGCGCCGTACATGCTGCCGCTGACCGAACTCGTGGTCGACTACATCCGCCACGAAGGCTTCGACGTGCTCGCCTACCGCGCGCTGGAGATTCCCGACAATCTCGACGTCGGCCGCCACGATCCGGCGCGCCTGCCCGACATCGTGAAGACGCTGCCGTACCAGGATGCCGATGCGATCGTGCTGTCCGCGTGCGTGCAGATGCCGTCGCTGCCGGCCGTCGCGAAGGTCGAGGCGATGACGGGCAAGCCGGTCGTCACGGCCGCGATCGCGACCACCTACGCGATGCTGCGCGAGCTCGATCTCGAACCCGTCGTGCCGGGCGCCGGCGCGCTGCTGTCCGGCGCGTACTGAGCGCGCCCTTCGAACGGAGTCCCTTCATGTCCTCGACCTTCCTCTACGGCGCGAACATCCGCGCGAACGGCATCCGCCAGCACTACCTGCGCTATGGCGGCACGGCCGGCGCGCACGCGTCGCGCCCGGCGATCGTGCTGATCCCCGGCATCACGAGCCCCGCGATCACGTGGGGCTTCGTCGGCGAAACGTTCGGCGCGGCATTCGACACCTACGTGCTCGACGTGCGCGGCCGCGGGCTGTCGGACGCGTCGCCGTCGCTCGACTACAGCCTCGATGCGCAGGCGGACGACATCGCGGCGCTGGTCGCCGCGCTCGGCCTGCCGCGCACGAGCCTCGTCGGCCATTCGATGGGCGCGCGGATCGCCGCGCGCGCGACGCGGCGCGGCATCCGCGGGCTCGAATCGGTCGTGCTCGTCGACCCGCCCGTCTCGGGCCCGAACCGCCGCGACTACCCGGGCAAGCTGCCGTGGTACATCGACTCGATGGCGCTGGCCCGCGCGGGCACCGACGCCGACGGGATGCGCGCGTTCTGCCCGACCTGGAGCGATGCCGAACTGCAGTTGCGCGCCGAATGGCTGCATACCTGCGACGAACGCGCGGTGCGCGCTTCATACGAGGGATTCCATACCGACGATTTCCACGCGGATGCCGCGCAGCTGGCCGTGCCGTCGCTGCTGATCACGGCCGAGCGCGGCGACGTGGTGCGCGACGACGATGTCGCCGAACTGCGGCGCGCGACGCCGTCGATGCGGCACGTGCGCGTGCCCGACGCCGGCCACATGATTCCATGGGACAACGCGGCGGGCTTCTACGCGGCGTTCGGCGACTTCCTCGGCTCGCCGCTCGCGGCCTGACCGCCCGGCACCCGCCCCTTTTCTTCACGCCATAACCGGAGCCGACGATGCCCGTCAGCGATACCCAACTGATCGACGCGTGGAAGCAGGTGCTCACGCTGTCGCGCCTCGAACCGGGCCAGACCGTCACGATCCTGACGAGCGCGGCCACCCATCCGCAGACGCTGTCGTGCGCGCTGATCGCGACGCAATCGATGGGCGCGATCGTCAACCGGCTCGACCTGCCGCCGGTGAACGGCGACAAGGCATTCAGCCGCGACCCGCTCGCCTATCTCGGCACGACGCCGCTGACCGGCAACAAGGCCGCGATTGCCGCGCTGCGCGAGAGCGACCTCGTGCTCGACCTGATGACGCTGCTGTTCTCGCCCGAACAGCACGCGATCCTGAAATCGGGCACGAAGATCCTGCTCGCGGTCGAGCCGCCCGAAGTGCTCGTGCGGATGGTGCCGACGCCGGCCGACCGCACGCGCGTGCTCGCCGCCGCGAAGACCATCGCCGCCGCCCGCGAGATGCGCGTGACGTCGGCGGCCGGCACCGCGCTCGTGTGCCCGCTCGGCGAATTCCCGCCGACGGCCGAATACGGCTTCGTCGACGCGCCGGGCCGCTGGGACCACTGGCCGAGCGGCTTCGCGCTGACCTACCCGAACGACCGCACCGCGCGCGGCACGATCGTGATCGATCGCGGCGACATCCTGCTGCCGCAGAAGCACTATGTGACCGAACCGATCGCGCTGACGGTCGAGGGCGGTTATGCGACGCGCATCGAAGGCGGCGTCGACGCCGACCTGCTGCGCGACTACATGGAAACGTTCGCCGATCCCGAAGGCTATGCGATTTCGCATATCGGCTGGGGGCTGCAGCCGCGCGCGCGCTGGTCGACGCTCGGGCTGTACGACCGCGAGGCGACGATCGGGATGGACGCGCGCGCGTTCGAAGGCAACTTCCTGTTCTCGCTCGGCCCGAACAACGAAGGCGGCGGCACGCGCACGACCACCTGCCACATCGACATCCCGCTGCGCCGCTGCACGGTCGAACTCGACGGCGAAACCGTCGTGCGCGACGGCCGCGTGACCGACCAACCCGCCTGACCGACGAGCCCCCGACACCATGAACGATCTTTCCCGTCACGCCGAAGCGAACGTGTATCGCCAGCAGGGTTTCGGCACGCCGCTGCCGCCGCACGGCAACATCGGCCTGCTGATCGTCGATTTCGTGGTCGGCTTCGCCGATCCCGCGACGTTCGGCGGCGGCAACATCGCGCCCGCGATCGCACGCACGACGCATGCGCTCGCGCTGGCCCGCGCGCGCGGCTGGCCCGTCGCGCACAGCCGCATCGTGTATGCCGACGACGGCAGCGACGACAACGTGTTCTCGCTGAAGGTGCCCGGCATGGCGACGCTGACCGAGCATCATCCCAACAGCGCGATCGTGCCCGAACTCACGCCCGCGCCGGGCGAACTCGTCGTGCGCAAGACCGTGCCGTCGGCGTTCTTCGGCACGCAGCTGGCGCCGTGGCTCGCGCAGCGCGCGGTGCAGACGCTGCTCGTCGCGGGCGCCGTGACGAGCGGCTGCGTGCGCGCGAGCGTCGTCGACGCGATGTCGCACGGCTTCCGTCCGCTGGTGCTCGCCGATTGCGTCGGCGATCGCGCGATCGCGCCGCACGACGCGAACCTGTTCGACATGCAGCAGAAATATGCAGCCGTGCTGCCGCTCGACGACGCGATCGCGGCGATCGATGCCGCACCGGCCCGCACGCGCTGAGTCGCGACCGGTCGCGGGCGGCACCGGCATCGCCCGCGATTGACGCTGCGCTTTTGGCGGCCTAGATTCGCTTCACGCACGCCGCCGCCCGAACGCTCCCCCGACGCCACCGCCCGCGGGCCGCGCCGCCCCCGACAGGACACCTCCCCCGTGAACCGCTCCGAACTGCTCGCGCGCAACGGCTGCCTGACCGTGATCCGGCCACCCGCGCCGCCCGTCAAGCCGGCCCCCGGCCAGCCGGGCAGCCTGTCGTCCTACGTGCCGGCATGGCCCGAAGTCTTCGTCGCGATTCTCGACGACGGCCGCATCCTCGCGTTCAACGGCCACGTCGATCTCGGCACCGGCATCCGCACGTCGCTCGCGCAGATCGTCGCCGAGGAACTCGACGTGCCGGCCGCGCGCGTGACGATGGTGCTCGGCGACACGGCCGCGACACCGAACCAGGGCCCGACCATCGCGAGCGCGACGATCCAGATTTCCGCGACGCCGCTGCGCTGCGCGGCCGCGCAGGCGCGCCATGCGCTGCTGGCCCTTGCCGCCGGGCGATTCGGTGTCGATGCGGCGCGCCTGAGCGTCGACGATGGAACGATTTCGGCCGACGGGCAGGCGATCACGTTCGCCGCGCTCGTCGCCACGCGCCGGATCGCGCTAACGCTCGACCTGACTACGCGCACGAAGGACCCCGCGCATTACCGGATCGTCGGCCGGTCATCGCCGCGTGTCGACCTGCCCGCGAAGGCGACCGGCGAGCTCACGTTCGTGCACGACATGCGCGTGCCGGGCATGCTGCACGGCCGCGTCGTGCGGCCGCCGTACGCGGGCCACGACAGCGGCGCATTCGTCGGCACGTCGCTCGTCGACATCGACCGTGCATCGGTGGCCGACGTGCCGGGGCTCGTGGCCGTCGTCGCGCTCGGCGATTTCGTCGGCGTCGTCGCCGAGCGCGAGGAACACGCGATCCGCGCGGCGCGCCAGCTGCGCGTGACGTGGCGGCCGCATCCCGCGCTGCCGCCGCTCGACGATCCGGCCGCCGCCATCGCCGCGGCGCCGGCCGCGCGCCGCGTGCTGCTCGACGAAGGCGACGTCGATGCCGCGCGAACGCAACCGGACACGATCACGCTGTCGCGCACCTATGCGTGGCCGTTCCAGATGCACGGCTCGATCGGCCCGTCCTGCGCGCTCGCCGACTATCGCGAACCGGGCGACGGGCGGATCACCGTCTGGTCCGGCACGCAGAACCCCGTGTCGCTGCGCCACGACCTCGCGACGCTCGTCGCGCGCGACGAAGCCGATTTCGACGTCGTGCGGATGGAGGCGGCCGGCTGCTACGGCCGCAACGGCGCGGACGACGTGTGCGGCGATGCGCTGCTGCTGTCGCGCGCGGTCGGCCGCCCGGTGCGCGTGCAGTTGTCCCGCGCGGACGAGCACCTGTGGGAACCGAAAGGCACGGCCCAGCTGATGCAGGTCACCGGCACCGTCACACGCGACGGCCGCCTGCTCGGCTACGACTTCACGACACGTTATCCGTCGAACGACGCGCCGCTGCTCGCGGCGCTGCTGACCGGCGCGATCGCGCCCGAGCCGCGCGTATTCGAAATGGGCGACCGCACGGCCGTGTCGCCCTATGCGAGCCCCCATCGCCGCTTCGTCTGCGAGGATCTCGCGCCGCTCGTGCGCGCGTCATGGCTGCGCGGCGTATCGGCGCTGCCGAACTCGTTCGCGCACGACGCATTCGCCGACGAATGCGCGGCGCTGACCGGCATCGATCCGCTCGCGTTCCGGCTGCGCCATCTGCAGGACGCGCGCGCCGCCGAGCTGCTGCAGGCCGTGGCCGACCGCGCGGGCTGGACGCCGCGCGCGCGGCGCCCGCCTCACGAACACGACGGGTCGCGGCACGTGCGCGGCCGCGGCATCGCCTACGCACGCTACGTACACAGCCGCTTCCCGGGATTCGGCGCGGCGTGGTCGGCGTGGATCGTCGACCTGAGCGTCGATCGCGTATCGGGCGACATCCGCATCGAACGCGTGACGGTCGGCCAGGACACGGGCACGATGATCAATCCGGATGGCGTGCGCCACCAGATCCACGGCAATGTGATCCAGGTCTTGAGCCGTACGCTGAAGGAGCGCGTGCGGTTCGCGGACGGCAAGGTCGCGTCGCGCGAATGGGCCGGCTATCCGATCCTGACGTTCGCGGAAATACCGGACGTCGATGTCGTCCTGATGCCGAGGCAGGGCGAGCCGCCGCTCGGCGCCGGCGAATCGGCGTCGGTGCCGGGCCCCGCCGCGGTTGCCAACGCGTTGTTCGATGCGACCGGCGTGCGGTTCCACGCGCCGCCGTTTACGCCCGAGACGGTGCGCGCCGCGTTGCGCGAAGCCGGCCGGCTGATGCGCGCCGACGAAGCCGGCGCATCCGTCGCGGCGGGCGCGACGTAAGCCGGGCCCGCGCTGCCGGCATGTCACGCGTCGCCGTCTTCTTCCATCATCTTGCGCAGCAGGAACTGCAGCGCGACACGTTCGCCCGGATTGAGCGCGCCGTACGTGCGCTCCGTCACCTGCCGCGCGAACGGCACCGTGCGGTCGATCAGCGCGAGGCCGGGCGCGGTCGCGCGCACGAGCAGCTTGCGGCCGTCGTTCGGGTCGGGCAGCACCTCGATCAGCGCGCGCGCCTTCAGACGCTCGACGACGCCACGGATCGTCGCCTGGTCGATCGCGGTCGCCTTGACGATGTCGTTCAGCGAGCACGCCTGCCGCTCCTTGACCGCGCACAGCGTCACGAACTGCGCGGCCGTGAGGTCCGAATCGGGGATCGCTTCCTGAAAGATCGACACGTGCCGCTGATACGCGCGGCGCAGCAGGTGCCCGACCTGGTCGTGAAAGTCGTAGGAATCCTTGGAAGAAGCCATGAACGTGCAGGCCCGTGCCGCGTGTCGATGAAAGACAAGCAGTGTACACCCTCAAATCGGTGCAATCGGCGGGCGGAGCATTGCGTCATTGCGGTGCATCAGGATTCGCCGCATCGGGCACGCCCCGCTCCCGACGCTGCCTCCGGCAGCAGCGGATCGCTCGATCACGGCACCCGCTCGACGGCCGCCGCGCGCGTCCGCAGCGGCTGCCGCATGCACACTCGCGCGTGATGGCCGGCTTTCGCGCACACACTGCTTTTTTGAGCGCATACGCACGAATTTCGTGCATGCCGCCGTACCCGGATCGATCTTTTAAGCGCACACTCAACATCGCAAAAAACCGCTTCATAAACACGGTTTTTCACTCGAAAACGCTTTCCTCCGGGCGGCCGGATTCATGCCTGTTCGATTCGGTATTTTCTAGTGTGTACGCTATTTAATTGCCGTGATATACAGACTCCGGGGCGCAGCGAAAACACCGCGCGCGTCGATCGAGTCACCCATTCATCCGTCACACTCGAACAGGGGCAGTCCCATGTCTACCGCACACCCGAGCGCCGCCGTTTCCGCCGACGACGCGCTGCACGGCCCGCTTTATCGCAAGGTCACGCTGCGCCTCATCACCCTCTTCTGCCTGTGCTACTTCGCGGCCTATCTCGACCGCATCAACATCGGCCTCGCGAAACTCCAGATGCTCGACGCGCTGAAGTTCAGCGACACCGTGTACGGCCTCGGCGCCGGCCTGTTCTTCGGCGGCTACATCCTGTTCGAAGTCCCGAGCAACCTGGTGCTGCAACGCGTCGGCGCGAAGCTGTGGATCGCGCGGATCATGATCACGTGGGGCCTGCTGTCGGGTGCAACGATGTTCGTGCATACGCCGATGCAGTTCTACCTCGTGCGCTTCCTGCTCGGCGCCGCCGAGGCCGGCTTCCTGCCGGGCGTGCTGCTGTACCTGACGCAGTGGTATCCCGATGCGCGCCGCGCGCGGATCGTCGCGCTGTTCATGGTCGGCCTGCCGCTGTCGAGCATGATCGGCAGCCCGATCTCCGGCTGGATCATGCGCGCGTTCGACGGCGTGCACGGGCTCGGCGGCTGGCAGTGGCTGTTCCTGCTCGAGGCGCTGCCGTCGGTCCTGCTCGGCTTCGCGGTGCTGCGCTGGCTGCCCAACAACATCGAATCCGCGCAATGGCTGAACGCCGACGAGAAACGCGCGCTGCGCGCGAATCTCGACGCCGATCCCGCCGGCAACAAGAGCCATGCGCTCGGCAAGGCATTCTCCGATCCGAAGGTGTGGGCGCTCGGCCTGATCGACCTGTGCGTCCTGCTCGGCCTGTACGCGGTGAGTTTCTGGCTGCCGACGATCCTGCGCGACACCGGCGTGAAAGACGCGTATCACATCGGCTGGCTGATGGTGATCCCGAATGCCGCCGCCGTGCTCGCCACGCTGTACTGCGGCGCAAGCTCCGATCGTGTGCGCGAACGCCGCTGGCATATCGTCGTGCCGTTCATGGTGTCGGCCGTCGCGCTGGCGGTCGCGGCCTCGTCGCCGCACGGCACGCTCGGAACGGTGCTGCTGTTCTCGCTGATCAACGCGGGCGCGGCGGCCGCGATGCCGGTCGTCTGGGCACTGCCGTCGACGTTCCTGAAGGGCTCCGCCGCTGCCGGCGGGATCGCATTCGCGTGCTCGATCGCGAACCTCGGCGGGTTCGGCAGCACGTACTTCATCGGCTGGCTGCGCGACACGTTCCATTCCCAGAGCGCGGGGCTGTATGGCTTCGCCGCGTGCATGGTGGTCGGCTGCGCACTCGCGCTCGCGTATCCGGCCAGGCTCGTGAACCGCTGACGCATCGCGTCGCCCGCGCGACGCTGTCTTTTTTACAACCGCGCCGGCCGCGCGACCCGCCCCGCCCCCCCGCCCCTCCCGCGCACGCCGCCGCACCGGCGTGCGCCCCCGCCGTCATCCAGCGGGATTCCCCGCACAGGCACATCGCTTGCGCCATCCCCGCGTCCGCCTTCCCGGCGGTCGACATCCTTCCCTCAACCGGCGCTGCGCACCGCGCGACGCTTCGCGCGGCGGTCCCGCATCGTCAGCAGGTTCCCTGAACGAGAGGACAACATGAAATCAATACGAACGGTAGCGGCCCTGTGCTCAATCGTTTCCGTGCTTGCGGCGTGTGGCGGCGACGACGCCGGCACCGAACTCGGTATCTCGAAGCCGCAGGCGCGCTTCATCAACGCGGTGCCGGCCGGCCCGAATCTCGACTACTACCTGAATGCGAAGATCGACCAGGCGGGCGTCGCCTACAAGGGCGTGACGCGCTATCACGACATCGACTCCGGTACGCAAAACGCGAGCTACGACGTCTCGGGCACGACGACGACCATCGCCGCTCAATCGTTCGGCGCGTCGAACGGCCACCACTACACGACGATCGCGCTGCCGAGCACGACGTCGCTGATCTCCGTGATCGACGATCCGTACGACAAGGGCCTGCTGTCGGACAAGGCGCGCGTGCGCAGTTTCAACGCGTCGCCGAACGCGCAGAACGTCGACGTGTACGTCGTCCCGCCGGGCACCGACATCACGACGCAAAGCCCGACGATGGCGGGCGCGGCCTACCAGAACGCGGTGCCGGCCACGACGCAGGATTCGACCTACCTGAACGGCGGCAGCTACCAGGTGATCGTCACGACGGCCGGCAGCAAGTCGCCGATCCTCAAGACCGCACCGGTGACCATCAACAACAATGCCGACTGGCTGCTGCTGACGATTCCGTCGGGCGGGGTCGGCGACGTGACGCCGAACGACATTCACGTGCTCGTCGCGCAGGGCAACGACGCCGATACGTCCGCGCAGGAGCTCGGTCCGCAGTAAGGACCGCCGACGGTCGCGGCGGCCGCCGCGACCGCGCCCCGCGCATCAGTCGACGCGATCGAGACGGATCACGTGCTCGGCGCGCGTACCGTCGCCGTGTTCGACATCGACATCGCCGACATGGCGCACGCGCCAGCCCGGCCGCGTCGCGATCTGCGGCAGGTTGCCGGACGGCCGGCTCTCGATCCCGGCGAGCCCTTCGTCCGGCGTCTCGACTGCGTCGTCCAGCGACGCGTTCGAGTAAATCACGTTGTCCTGAAGTTCCGACGCACCGGTGCGCGCCTCCATGCCCTTGCCGTCGACATCGACCGTGTTGTCGGTCATCGCCATGTTCGCGTTGTCGAGCGTGACGATCCGGCCGGCGGCCCGGCGCACGGGATCGCCGCTGTCGACCGCATGCGCGTCGACGTCGATCGGCGGCAGGCCGGTCGGCATTTTCCCGGCGATCGCCTCCGGCGTCATCGGATGCCGCGCCACCTGCGCGGCCTGGGTCGCGGCATCCGGCATGTCGCCCGCCGCCGGCGTCTTCACCGGGCTCTTCTCGATCTGTTCCCGTTGCTTTTCCGGGGTCGGGTTTGATTCCGCGTTCTGCATCGCACCTCCTTGCCCGGCCCGCCAGCGCCGGCGTCATGCCGTCGCCGCCGGTCCGGAAAGCGCTACAACCGTCCTTGCAAATCTTTCATGCGGCCGGCCACGCGCACGCACGCCGCCGGGCGCCGCACGCAAAAAAGCGGACGGCACACCCGCACGCAGCCGGCGCGCCGCCCGTCCGGTCAAGCGCTCGTCAGCCGCCGCTGGCGCCG
>NZ_JAAGPK010000195.1:0-13250 GCF_017104685.1 Burkholderia sp. Tr-20355
CCGCGTCTCCACGCCTATGCGCGCGGCGTCCGCGCGCCACCGCATCCAGGTGGCCGCGCCCGTCCACAGTGCGGCGCCGAGCACGCCGAGCAGGATCGCCGCCCCGCACTGCACAGCCCGGCGACGCCGCAACGCGTGCGCCCGCCGCTCGCGGTACGGCAGCAGGTTGAAGCCGCCGAGTGCCGCCTGGTCGACCATCATTCCCACACCCCGCGCAACGCCAGCCCGAATGCGACGGCGAATGCCGGGCCGCCCGGCATGCCGCCGGGCGCGCATGGCTGCCCGTCCCAGCCCGTGCAGTCGAACGGCACCACCGCCGAGCCAAGCACGTCGCCAATCTCCGCGACGGACGTATCGAAGCGCGCGATGCTTCGCTCGTCCCCGGCGACGAACACACGGCGCACGGCGCCGAGCGCGCACCGGCGCAGCGCATCGGGAAGCGCCTCCGGAGGGAGGCCGGACAGCGTGAGCACCGGAACCGCCAGCGGCCCTTCGATTCGCCAGCCTCGCACCTCCGAGTCGCGGAACCAGAGCGCGACGTACGAACCCTGCGCGTCGAGTTCGAACTGAGCGGCATAGCGCAACGCGCGCAGCATCGCGGCCGACTCGCCGTCGACCGCGGTCAGGTCGATACCGGCCTGGGCGGCCACGTCGATCCGCCGCTCCAGCAGCGCCAGCGGGGCCACGGCCACCGCGATTTCACCGGATCGCGCGCCGCCGTGCTGCCGCCAGTCGAACGCGAAACTGTCCGGCGCCAGCCCCGAGATGCGCTCGGCCGCCTGCCGCGCGGCGTCCGGGATGTCGTGACGCCCGGCCAGGTCGAGCGTCGCGGTACGTATCTCGTCATCGCGCAACGCCATCACGCCGCGCGTGTCGCACCGCACGTCGGCCGCCGACAGCCGCGCGACGGCTGCCGCCAGCGCCCGCGCGACCGCGGCCCAGCGCGCGTCTTCCGGCCCGCCGCACAATCCGACAGGCTCCCGCTCGAGCCCGTCGACCCGCACGTCCGCGCCCCGGCCGCGCCGGCTCAGCACGACCACCCTCAGCTCGTCCGCGCCGATGTCGATCCCCGTCGACCGGTGCTTGCCCTGCGCCAACCGCGCTACCCATCGTCCCGCCATCCCAGCCTCCCGAAATCGTCGCGGCCCACGCCACGTTGCCGAGACCTGATTCTGCAAAGCGGCTTGCAGGGCCGACAGTCGGCCAAACGGCCAGCAGCGGCCGGCGGCGGCCGTGCGCGGGTCATACTGGCGGCCCGCCGACCCGCGGCTTGCCGGCGGGCACCCCCCGCGCCAGGACCGGTGTTACCGGGCAGCTATAATCGCGGGACTGTTTTCCGGTGTGCCTATGCAATCCACGACTCCTACGTCCCCGCCTCCCGCCCCGGAGCCGAAGAAGAAGCGGCCCTGGTGGCAAAAAGTCCTGCTCGGCTTCGCCGCGATGTGCGTGGCCGCCGTCGTGGCCGGCGGCCTCGTGCTCGGCTATGCCCTCGTCATCGCCTGGCCCAACATGCCGTCGCTCGACGCGCTGACGGACTATCGCCCGAAGGTGCCGCTGCGCATCTATACGTCCGATCACGTGCTGATCGGCGAATTCGGCGAGGAGCGCCGCGACGTCGTGCATTTCAAGGACGTGCCCGACTCGCTGAAGAAGGCGATCCTCGCGATCGAGGACGCGCGCTTCTACGATCACGGCGGCGTCGACCTCACCGGCATCATCCGCGCCGGCTTCGTCGCGCTGACGAACGGCCACGCGTCGCAGGGCGCGAGCACGATCACGATGCAGGTCGCCCGCAACTTCTTCCTGTCGAGCGAGAAGACCTACACGCGCAAGATCTACGAGATGCTGCTCGCGTACCGGATCGAGCGCGCGCTGACGAAGGATCAGATTCTCGAGGTCTACATGAATCAGATCTATCTCGGCCAGCGCGCGTACGGCTTCGCGAGCGCCGCGCGGGTCTATTTCGGCAAGGACCTGAAGGACATCAGCCTCGCGGAAGCCGCGATGCTGGCGGGGCTGCCGAAGGCGCCGTCCGCGTACAACCCGGTCGTCAATCCGAAACGCGCGAAGGTGCGCCAGGAATACATCCTGCAGCGGATGCTCGAGCTGAACTTCATCACGCGCGAGCAGTACGACGAAGCCGTCGCGCAACCGCTCGTCGTCAAGGGCCCGGGACGCGATTTCAGCGTGCACGCCGAGTACGTCGCGGAAATGGTCAGACAGATGATGTACGCGCAGTACCGCGAGGAAACCTACACACGCGGCTTCAACGTCGTCACGACGATCGATTCCGCGGACCAGCAGGTCGCGTACACCGCGCTGCGCAAGGGCATCATGGATTACGAGCGCCGCCACGGCTATCGCGGGCCGGAAGGCTTCATCGAGCTGCCCGCCGGTGCCGACGACCGCGAACAGGCGATCGACGACGCGCTGCTCGAACATCCCGACAACGGCGAGCTGATTGCCGCGGTCGTCACGGCCGCGAGCCCGCGCCAGATCACGGTGGCATTCATCGACGGCAGCACGGCGACGATCGAGGGCGACAACCTGCGCTTCGCGTCGGGCGCGCTGTCGGCCAACGCGCAGCCGAACCGCCGCATCCGCCCCGGCGCGATCGTGCGCGTCGTGAAGAACGACACCGGCAAGTGGTCGATCACGCAATTGCCGCAGGTCGAAGGCGCGTTCCTGTCGATCGTCCCGCAGGATGGCGCGATCCGCTCGCTCGTCGGCGGCTTCGACTACAACAAGAACAAGTTCAACCACGTCACGCAGGCGTGGCGGCAACCGGGTTCGTCGTTCAAGCCGTTCATCTACTCGGCGTCCCTCGACAAGGGCCTCGGGCCGGCCACCGTGATCAACGACGGCCCGCTGTATTTCAGTGCCGCGGAAACGGGCGGCCAGCCGTGGGAGCCGAAGAACTACGGCGGCGGCTTCGAAGGCCCGATGTCGATGCGCACCGCGCTGCAGCGCTCGCGCAACCTCGTGTCGATCCGGATCCTGAACCACATCGGCACGAAGTACGCGCAGCAGTACATCACGCGCTTCGGCTTCGACGCCGAGCGCCATCCGGCCTACCTGCCGATGGCACTCGGCGCCGGCCAGGTCACGCCGCTGCAGATGGCCGGCGCGTACTCGGTGTTCGCGAACGGCGGCTACCGCGTCAATCCTTACCTGATCGCCGAAGTCACCGATCCGAACGGCGCGATCGTCGCCCGCGCGCAACCGCTCGTCGCCGAGCAGAACGCGCCGCGCGCGATCGACGCGCGCAACGCGTACGTGATGAACAGCCTGCTGCAGAGCGTCGCGCAGCGCGGCACGGGCGCACGGACCAACATCCTGAAGCGCACCGACCTCGCGGGCAAGACCGGCACGACGAACGATTCGCACGACGCGTGGTTCGCCGGCTACCAGCACACGCTCGCCGCGATCGCGTGGATCGGCTACGACAACCCGCGCAGCCTCGGCGATCGCGAAACGGGCGGCGGCCTGTCGCTGCCGGTCTGGATCGACTACATGGGCGCGGCGCTGAAGGGCGTGCCCGAGTTCAAGCCGACGATGCCCGACGGTGTCGAATCGCTCGGCAGCGAGCTGTACTTCACCGAATTCACGCCGGGTCACGGCTTCGTGTCGACGGTCGGCGTACCGCAGGCACCGGCCGCGCAGGGCGTCGACGAAGCGGTCCCGCACGTCGACGAACAGGAAAAGCAGGACATCATGAACCTGTTCCGCGGCCACTGACACACGGCCCGGACATGAAAAAAGCGCCCCGCGGGGCGCTTTTTCTTTGGCGGCAACGCTCGGGCTCCGGCGCCCCGGCACGTCACAGGCTGAACGTGATCGGCAAGCCGGCCTGCTGGGTCGCGTATTCGGAGAGCGCCGAGAAGAACTCGGTGCCCGTGCGCGTATCGCGCCATTGACCGTCGACGAAACGGTAGTGGAATCCGCCCGCCTTCGCGGCGATCCACACTTCCTTCATCGGCGGCTGCAGGTTGACGATGATCTTCGAGCCGTTCTCGAACGTCAGCGTCAGGACGCTGCCGTTACGCTCCAGATCGATGTCGTGGTCGCCGTCGTTCGCGGCGTCGACGGTACGCTCGACGGCCATCAGCACGGCCTCGGCACGGGTCAGGTATTCGGTATCGGACATGCTAAACTCTATCGGTTCAATTGTTCAGGGACGATCATGCGAGTCGTTTTCCGGATGAGCGCGATTGTAGCGGCTTTGGCGATTCTTGCCGGCTGCGGTCAAAGCGGCGCGCTCTATCTGCCCACCGTGCCTCCGATGCCCAAGCCGCTCCAGCAGCAGGATACGCCGCCGTCGGACGTGAAACCGACCGATGAAAACGCGTCGTCCGACGACACACCCGACACGTCGGGCTCGCCGCTCACGCTGTCGCCCGAGCTGTCGAGCGGCGCATCGACCATGCCCGCGCCGGCATCGAGCCCGGCCGCCGCGAAGTAACGACGCGAGGCCGCACGCGCGGCCGGCGAAACGAGGCGATGACTTCCAGTCATCGCCTTTTGTTTTTCCAGGCCGCGCCGTCACGCACGCGCCGCCATCCCCATGCGATCAGCCGCCAGCCGAGCAGCACGGCGACGATGGCCGCATAGAGCTTCGGCTGCGCGAGATTGTGCTTGCCGGCCCGCATCCACCAGAAGTGCAGCACGCCGAACAGCGCGATCGCGTAGATCGTGCGATGCAGCGTCGCCCAGTGGCGGCCGAGCCGGCGCACCATCGCGCGCGTCGATGTCGCGGCGAGCGGGATCAGCAGCACGAACGCGGCAAAGCCGACCGTGATGAACGGACGCTTGCCGACGTCCTTCAGGATCGCGACGACGTCGAACCACTTGTCGAACCACAGGTAGGTCGTGAAGTGCAGCGTCGCGTAGAAGAACGCGAACAGCCCGATCATCCGGCGAAAACGCAGCAGCGCGGCGAACCCCGTCATGCGCCGCAGCGGCGTGACGGCGAGCGTGATGCACAACAAGACGAGCGTCCAGAGGCCCGTCGAACGCGTGATGAATTCGATCGGATTCACGCCGAGCCGGCCGGTCAGCCCGAACAGCACGAGACGCGCGAGCGGATAGAGGCCGGCCGCGAACACCAGCACCTTGGCCGGCACGAGCCAGCGCGGCGCGGCGGGTCGGACCGCACCGTTTCGCGCCGCGCGCGCGGCCGGCCCGGCGCCCGCGGCACGCGCGGGCGTGAGCGTCGGAGGAGGCATGTCGTTTCTCACGGTCGCGTTCAGAAGTTCTTCTTCAGGTCCATGCCCTGATACATCGACGCGACGAGATCGCCGTAGCCGTTGAACATCAGCGTCTTGCGCTTCGGCGTGAAGAAGCCGTCCTCGCCGATGCGCCGCTCGGTCGCCTGGCTCCAGCGCGGATGATCGACGTTCGGATTCACGTTCGAATAAAAGCCGTACTCGTTCGACGCGTAGGTGTTCCAGCTCGTCTTCGGCTGCTTGTCGACGAAGCGGATCTTCACGAGCGACTTCGCGCTCTTGAAGCCATACTTCCAAGGCACGACGATCCGCACCGGCGCGCCGTTCTGGTTCGGCAGCACCTGCCCGTAGACGCCCATCGTCAGCAGCGTCAGCGGGTTCATCGCCTCGTCCATCCGCAGCCCTTCCGAATACGGCCAGTCGAGGACGGGCGTCGACAGACCGGGCATCTGCGACGGATCGGCCAGCGTGATGAACTGCACGTATTTCGCGTTGCCGGTCGGCTGCACGCGCTTGATCAGCTCGGACAGCGGCACACCGATCCACGGAATCACCATCGACCATCCCTCGACGCAGCGCAGCCGGTACACGCGCTCCTCGAGCGGCGCGAGCTTCATCAGTTCGTCGAGATCGAACACCTTCGGGTGCAGCACCTCGCCCTCGACGCTCACACGCCACGGGCGCGGCCGCAACGTGCCGGCGTTCTGCGCCGGGTCGCTCTTGTCGGTGCCGAACTCGTAGAAGTTGTTGTAGGACGTGATGTCCTTGAACGGCGTCACCTTGTCGGCGGCGACGAACTTCGGATTCGTTTTTGCCGCGAGCTTCGTCGCCCGCGCGTCGGGCGACGCATACGCGGCGAATGCCGCGCCGCTGCCGCCGAGCAGCCCGCCCGCCGCCGCGAGGCCGGCCGCCTGCAATACGCGCCGCCGGTTCTCGAATACCGCGCGCGGCGTGACCTCGCTGGACGAAATATCACCGCCGGTCAGTACGTTCCGCAAAGGGCGTTTGATCCACATCGTGCTGTTCCTCCTGCATGCGCGGCGCGCATGCTTCATGAGCGTTCGACCCGGCCCGTGGTGCGCCGTTCGACGCCCGGTTCGCCCGCCCGTTACAAAACAAAACCGCCGGGCACGCAGTGCACCGGCGGTTCGATAGTCGGACGAGCGGCGGAAATCTTACAACTTGCCGTAGCTGTGCAGCCCCGACAGGAACATGTTGACGCCGAGGAACGCAAACGTCGTGACCAGCAGGCCGGTGAGCGCCCACCATGCAGCGACCGCGCCGCGCAGGCCCTTCATCAGCCGCATGTGCAGCCACGCCGCGTAGTTCAGCCATACGATCAGCGCCCAGGTTTCCTTCGGGTCCCAGCTCCAGTAGCCGCCCCATGCCTCGGCTGCCCACAGCGCACCGAGGATCGTCGCGATCGTGAAGAACGCGAAACCGACCGCGATCGACTTGTACATCACGTCGTCGAGCACTTCGAGTGTCGGCAGGCGATCGGCGAGCACGCCGCGCTCCTTCATCAGGTACGCGACCGACACCATCGCCGACAGCGCGAAGCTGCCGTAGCCGATGAAGTTCGCCGGCACGTGGATCTTCATCCACCAGCTCTGCAGCGCCGGCACGAGCGGCTGGATCTGCTGCGCATCGCGCGCGACCGAGTACCACATCAGGAAGCCGACCGCCGCGCTGATCACCAGCAGCACGAACGCGCCGAGCGAACGCGTGCCGTAGTGGCCTTCGTAATACAGGTACAGCAATGCGGTAATCAGGCTGAACAGCACGAACACTTCATAGAGGTTCGAAACCGGGATGTGGCCGACGTCCGAGCCGATCAGGTAGGACTCGTACCAGCGCACCATCAGCCCCGTGAAGCCCATCAGCACGGCGACCCACGTGAGCTTCTGGCCGATCGCGGCGCCCGTTTCCGAGCGCGCGAGCAGGCCGATCCAGTAGAAGATCGTCGCGAGCACGAACAGCGCGCTCATCCACAGGATCGCCGACTGGCTCGACAGGAAGTACTTGAGGAAGAACGCCGAATCGGCGCGCGCGAGATCGCCCTGGTAGATCTGGATCGACAGCAGCGACAGCACGGCGATCGACGCCATCATCAGCCGCGCGGGCTTCCAGCGCCAGCCGAGCGCGACGAGCGCCGGCACGGTGCCGATCATCACCGCCTTGTCGTAGTAATCCATGTGCGCGTTGTAGTGCACGAGCGCATAGCCCGCGCCCGCCACGAGCGCCAGAGCGAACAGCCAGTCGAACAGCGACAGGCGCGCGAGGAAAGGACGGTCGTCGAACAGCGGCGACGAAACCGGCGCCTGGGCCGACGCCGCACGGGAAGAGGAAACTTGCGTGAGATCCATGATGTTACCGGGTGGAATTCTCGGAATCGGAACCGCCGCCGGCAGGCGGGCGGGCCGTCGATGCCGCACCGGCGGGCGCGGCGTCGCGAGGTGCGGCGCGCAAGGCGACGCCGGCCGCGTCGCGCGTCTGCACGAATTCTTTCTCGAAATCGAAGGTCTTGCGGGCCGTGGACATCGCCATCACCACATCGACGCCCGAACCGGCGTCCTTCAGCCAGAACCAGAGGCGCCGCTCGCGCACGTAGAACATCGAGAAGATGCCGGCGACCAGCAGCAGGCTGCCAAGATACACCAGATTCTTGCCGGGTGCGCGCGTCAACTGAAATACCGAAGCTTGCACCTGCTTGAATGAGTCAAGCTGCAAATAGACCGGCGATCCATACAAAAAGCTGTCGGATAGCGCATTGATCGCGTTCTGCACGAAGCGGATCGTCTCGGTGCCCTGCTGGGCGGCGGGCTCGCCGGCACGCTCGCGCGCGATCTGCCAGACCTCCCACATCGAGCCTTCGAGCATCCGCAGCAGCAGGCTCGCCGCCTTCTCCTGCTCGGCCTTCGGCACCGAGCGGTCGATGAACGTCGCCACCGCCTGGAAGCCGCCGACCGGCTGGCCGTCGGCACCGCGGCCGACGCTGTCGTCGCTTGCAGCAAAAAGGGTCAGCACCTTCGATGCGCTGTCCTGCAGGCGGCCGCGCAGCGATGCGTCGGTGCCCGGCAGCGAACGCTGCGCGAAGCGCGCGGCGGCCTCGGCGCGCACGGCCGGATCCTCCAGCGCGGCGCGCAGGCGCATCCATTCGCCGATCGAATCCTGGCTGTCGGCCGGGATCCGCATGTAGCGGAACGGATCGTTCGGGCTCGCGCGCACGCCGGCGAGGAACACGCGCTCGCCGTTCATGTCGACGGGCAGCATGTAGTTGTTGAATTCGCGCGCCTGGCCGTCCTTGCCGCGGATCTTGTACTGCACCGACGGGCCGATGTTGTGGAGCTGCGTCGGCTTCGACGTCTTCGCGCCCGAGCCGAGCCGCTCGTCGAACACTTCCTTCAGCGAGCTCGTCGTCGCGACGCCGCGCACGTCCGGCTTGCCGTTCGCGTCGGCCATGTTCTCGACGTTGATCGCGCGGAAATCGGAGAACTCGATCGTGTCGCCGTCGGCGCCGGGCACCTGCAGCGGCGCCGAACTGCCGATCGTGCCCTTCACGGGAAGGGTCGTCGCGCTGCCGCCCGTCATCGGGTAGGCCGTCATCTGCATCTGCGAGCCGCCGTCCTGGAAGCTCGACTGGTAGATCGACACGCCCTTGTACGTGAACGGCTTGTTGACCTCGACGCGCGCCGGGATCTTCTGGCCGGTCTCGCGATCGATCACGACGATGTCGCTCGCGAACAGCTTCGGCATGCCCGTCGTGTAGTAGTCGACGATGAACTTGTTCAGCTGGATCGAGAACGGCAGATCCTGGATCAGCGAGCCGCTCGGCTGGTTCAGGATCGCGGTCGACACGAACTGGCCCTCGGGCACCCACGCGTAGCCGCGGAACGTCGGGTTCGACGCGGACAGCCGATGGTCGGGCGAGATCTCGCTGATCGTCGCGCTCGTGTTGACCGGGCTCTTGCCGAACATCCACATCTGGAATTTGATCGGCAGGTTGCTGTCGAGCAGGCCGCCGATACAGATCACGACGATCGCGAGGTGGGCGGAGATGTAGCCCCACTTGGTCATCGCGCCGCGCTTCGCGGAGATCAGCGTCGCGCCGTCGTTTTCACGCACGACGTGCTTGTAGCCGGCCTTGGTGACGAACGTGGCGAGCGTCGCCGCGACGCTCGCGCGCGTGCCGGAAGCCGAGTACTCGGCCTTGTGGTGGAACGCGCGCAGGCTGCCTTCGCGGACCTTGTCCTTCCAGCTCTTCGCATCGGCGAGCATCTTCGGCGCGTTGCGGATCACGCACAGCGAGATCGACACGACGAGGAAGATCAGGATCAGCATGAACCACCACGCGCTGTACACGTTGTACAGGCCGAGCGAGCGGAAGATGTCCGCCCAGAACGGCCCGAACTGGTTCACGTAGTTCGGATACGGATCGTCCTGGGTCAGGACCGTCCCGATGATGCTCGCGATCGACAGCACCACCAGCAGCGCGATCGCGAAGCGCATCGAGCTCAGCAACTCGACCGCGCGCCTCGACGCACCCTGACCCGACTTCGACTGCAACCCCGACGTGGTAACGCTCATTCAAACTCCAACTGACAACAAAAAAGGGCAAGGCGGCCGCACTGGCGCGGCGCCCCACCCTTTTCTTGTTCTGGCTCCGGCCGCCCTGCGGGCGACCGGTCATTCGGTTCGCGACCGGCCGGTCAACGCAGGCCCGCGATGTAATCCGCGACGGCCTTGATCTCGTTGTCCGACAGGCGCGTGGCGATCTGATGCATCGCCTCGTTGTTGTTGCGCGCGCCGGCACCCTGCTGGAACGCGGTCAACTGCGCGACCGTGTAATCGGCCCACTGCCCCGACAGACGCGGATACTGGACCGGCATCCCCTGCCCCGTCGGCCCGTGACAGCTCGCGCAGGCAGGGACGCCCTTCTCCGCGATGCCGCCGCGATAGATCTTCTGGCCGACCGGCACGGTCGCCGCGTCGCGTGCGGTACCGAGCTTCGTCGTCTGCGACCCGTAGTACGCGGCGACGTTGCGCATGTCGTCCGCGCTCAACGCGCTCGCGAATCCGACCATCACCGCGTTGTTGCGCGCCGGCCCCTTCGCGCCCGGCTGCGTCTTGAAGTCGTTCAGCTGCTTGACCAGATATTCGGGATGCTGGCCGGCCAGCTTCGGGAAACTGGCCGATGCGCTATTGCCGTCGGCGCCGTGACACGACGCGCAGACCTGCCCGGCAATCGCCTTGCCGCGGTCGAGATCCGGCTTTGCCGCATCCGCCGCGTTTGCCTCCGCTACGAAACCTACGAACCCTGCTGCAACCTGAAGCACCATCAGAGACTTGCACAGTCGATTCATTCGCACACCCTGTTTCGTCTTGTGGGAATTTGAGGTTCTGCAAAAAACGACGGCGACCAGTCTACCGCAGAAGCCACATAAAAGCGCGAGGCAGGCGCCGGGTGGCCTTCGGTAAAACCGCCGTATTGTACAATATCGCGTTGAAAGCTCCCGCGCCTATCGGGGCTACCCCGCCTCCACCAAGCGGCTCGCGCCGCCCGTCCTTCCGGTTCCCATGGCCTTTCTGCTCCATCAAGCCCGCTTCTACACGACCGTCAACCATCTGCGCGACCTGCCGCCGACGGTCCAGCCGGAAATCGCGTTCGCGGGCCGCTCGAATGCCGGCAAGTCGACGGCGATCAACGTGCTGTGCAACCAGAAGCGGCTGGCCTTCGCGTCGAAGACGCCCGGCCGCACGCAGCATATCAACTACTTCTCCGTCGGCCCGGCCGCCGAGCCCGTCGCGAACCTCGTCGACCTGCCCGGCTACGGCTATGCGGAAGTGCCCGGCGCCGCCAAGGCGCACTGGGAGATGCTGCTGTCGTCCTACCTCGCGACGCGTTCGCAGCTCTGCGGCCTGATCCTGATGATGGATTCGCGCCGTCCGCTGACCGACCTCGATCGCCGCATGATCGAGTGGTTCACGCCGACCGGCAAGCCGATCCACACGCTGCTGACCAAGTGCGACAAATTGACGCGCCAGGAAAGCATCAACGCGCTGCGGACCACGCAAAAGGGGCTCGATGCGTATCGCGACCAGGGCGTCCAGGGCAAGCTGACGGTCCAGCTGTTCTCCGCGCTGAAGCGCACGGGGCTCGACGAGGCACATGAGCTGATCGAGAGCTGGGTGCGGCCGTCCGTCGCCGACGAAAAAGGCGAGCCTGTAGCACAATGATCGGGCAACGCGCGGCCGGGATCGGCGGCGCGCACCTGATGGCGCCTGCGGATTCGGCCGGCTCATAAAAAAACCCGCCGTTGGACGGCGGGTCAAACAGCCTAATCGAAAAACGACAGGCACCCGCTCAGGGAGGAGAAGCGGGGAGCTGCACGCGACGCGTGCCGCTCGATCGCTATCATATACCAACGCTCTCAAAAATCACCTAAGGGTTCCGTAAGGTCCTTACCGCCCTGATTTCTGCCAAATCGCCATGAGCTTCCATCCGCTTCATCGTCCGCGCCGGATGCGCCGCGACGACTTCTCCCGCCGCCTGATGCGCGAAAACCGCCTGACCACCGACGACCTGATTTACCCGGTGTTCGTCGTCGAAGGCACCAACGAACGGCAGCCGGTGCCGTCGATGCCCGGCGTCGAGCGCGTGTCGGTCGATCTGCTGATGCACGTCGCCGAGCAATGCGTCGAACTCGGCGTGCCCGTGCTGTCGCTGTTCCCCGCCATCGAGCCATCGGTGAAGACGCCCGACGGCCGCGAGGCAGCCAATCCGGAAGGCCTGATTCCGCGCGCGGTGCGCGAGCTGAAGAAACGCTTCCCCGAGCTCGGCGTGCTGACCGACGTCGCGCTCGACCCGTACACGAGCCACGGCCAGGACGGCGTGCTCGACGAGAACGGCTACGTGATCAACGACGACACGATCGAGATCCTGATCGATCAGGCGCGCGCGCAGGCTGAAGCCGGCGTCGACATCGTCGCGCCGTCGGACATGATGGACGGCCGCATCGGCGCGATCCGCGAAATGCTGGAAAGCGACGGCCACATCCACACGCGGATCATGGCCTATTCGGCGAAGTTCGCGTCGGCGTTCTACGGTCCGTTCCGCGATGCGGTCGGCTCGGCATCCAACCTGGGCAAGGGCAACAAGATGACCTACCAGATGGATCCAGCGAACAGCGACGAAGCGCTGCGCGAAGTGCGCCTCGACATCGACGAAGGCGCCGACATGGTGATGGTCAAGCCCGGCATGCCGTATCTCGACATCGTGCGCCGCGTGAAGGACGAGTTCCGCTTCCCGACCTACGTGTACCAGGTGAGCGGCGAATACGCGATGCTGAAGGCGGCCGCGATGAACGGCTGGCTCGACCACGACAAGGTCGTGCTCGAATCGCTGCTCGCGTTCAAGCGCGCCGGCGCCGACGGCGTGCTCACGTACTTCGCGCTCGACGCCGCGCGCCTGCTGAAAGCGCAGCGCTGATCGCGCGCCGGCAGGCCCAACGAAAAACGGCGGGACACTTCGGTGTTCCGCCGTTTTTTGTTTACCGGCGATCGAAGCCGATGCCGCGTCGAACGCCCTCGTTCGCTACACCGTCGGGACGGCGGCGCGGTCGAGGCTGCGCAGGAACGTCTCGGCCGCCTGATAACCGACCACGCGCCCGATCTCGTTGCCGCCGCGATCGAAGAAGATGATGCCCGGCGGCCCGAACAGGTTGAAGCGCTTGAGCAGCGCCTGGTCGTCCGGATTGTTCGCGGTGACGTCCGCGCGCACGAGGTGGAGCTGGGCGAGACGCGCCTGCACGCGAGCGTCGGTAAACGTCAGATGCTCCATCTCCTTGCAGCTCACGCACCAGTCCGCGTAGAAGTCGAGCATCACGGGCTTGCCAGACGTCTTCAGCGCGGTCATCGCCGCGGCGCCGGCGCCGCCCGCGACCGCGAAGTCCTTCCACACGTAGCCCTGCTTCTGCAAGTCGTCCTTCAGCACGCCGACGGCCTTCGACTCGCCGCCCGAGGTCC
>NZ_JAAGPK010000196.1:0-13014 GCF_017104685.1 Burkholderia sp. Tr-20355
TGTCGACGGCGGCGAGCACCTCGTGCCGCCCGCCGCCGGCCCGAATGAATGAACCGCGCGGGCGCGGCCTGACCGCCGCCGCCCGCGCCGCTTTGCGTGCGCGCACGCCAATTTGACTGGGACGACCATGTTTTCCGCTCTCCTGCACCCCCGCCTCGCGGATTGCCGCAGGCTCTACCTGCGCGACTACGAGGTGCACATCAACATCGGGGCCTTCGAACACGAGAAGCGCGGCGAGCAGCGCGTCGTCATCAACGTCGACCTGTTCGTGCCGCTCGCGCTGTCCACCCCCGTCGACGACCGGCTGCATGAAGTCGTCGACTACGATCTGATGAAGCAGAGCGTCGCACAATGCGTGGCGCGCGGCCACATCCACCTGCAGGAAACGCTGTGCGACGCGATCGCCGCGCACCTGCTGGCGCACGACACCGTGCGCGCGGTACGCGTCTGTACCGAGAAACCGGACGCCTATCCGGACTGCGACGCCGTCGGCGTCGAAGTCTTTCGCATCAAGGACGAGGAGCGCGCATGAACGCCCCACACACGAATGACACGGCGGCCGCGGCCGCCACCCTCGACGACGCCGCGCCGGCCGGCCGCCAGGCGCTGACGCGCCGCGAGCAGAAGGAAGCGTACGAGAACAACAAGCTCTACAAGCGGATCGTGCGCCAGGTCGGCCAGGCGATCGGCGACTACAACATGATCGAGCACGGCGACAAGGTGATGGTGTGCCTGTCGGGCGGCAAGGACAGCTACGCGATGCTCGACGTGCTGCTGCGCCTGCGCGAGCGCGCGCCGATCGACTTCGACATCGTCGCGGTGAACCTCGACCAGAAGCAGCCGGGCTTCCCCGAGCACGTACTGCCCGAGTACCTGAAGCAGGTCGGCGTGCCGTTCCACATCGAGAACCAGGACACCTACAGCATCGTCAAGCGGCTCGTCCCCGAAGGCAAGACGACCTGCTCGCTGTGCTCGCGGCTGCGCCGCGGGATCCTGTACCGCGTGGCCGGCGAGCTCGGCGCGACCAAGATCGCGCTCGGCCACCATCGCGACGACATCGTGCAGACGCTGCTGCTCAACATGTTCTACGGCGGCAAGCTGAAGGGGATGCCGCCGAAGCTGCAGTCGGACGACGGCAAGAACATCGTGATCCGCCCGCTCGCGTACGTGAAGGAAACCGATCTCGAGAAATACGCGGAGTTGCGCGAATTTCCGATCATCCCGTGCAACCTGTGCGGCAGCCAGCCGAACCTGAAGCGCGCGGAAATGAAGGCGCTGATCCGCGAATGGGACAAGCGCTTCCCGGGCCGCGTCGACAACATGTTCAACGCGCTCGCGAAGGTCGTGCCGTCGCACCTGATGGACACGACGCTGTACCCGTTCCAGTCGCTGCGCGCGACCGGCGAGGCCGATCCGCAAGGCGACATCGCGTTCGACGAGGAACCGTGCGCATCGGGCGACGATACCGCCGCGCCGGGCGCCGCCCGGCCGATCTCGATCGTCCAGTTCGACGACCTGTAAGCAGGGCCCGAACCCCGCCGGAACAAGGGCCCGCGGCCCCTGTTCCGGCGCTGTCGCCCCGCCGCGACAGGCCCGGAACGGCGGGGGCCGCATGCTAAAATGGACGGCTTCGAACTCCTCAGACAAGCTGGCGCCATGAATATCGTGATTTTGGCGGCAGGCACCGGCAAGCGCATGCGTTCCGCGCTGCCGAAAGTGCTTCACCCCCTGGCCGGCAGGCCGCTTCTCTCCCACGTCATCGACACCGCGCGCACGCTGCAGCCGTCCCGGCTGGTCGTCGTCGTCGGTCACGGGGCCGAGCAGGTCGAAGCCGCCGTCGCCGCGCCCGATGTCCAGTTCGCGGTGCAGGCCGAGCAGCTCGGCACCGGCCACGCGGTGCGCCAGGCCCTGCCGCTCCTCGATCCCGCGCAACCGACGCTCGTGCTGTACGGCGACGTGCCGCTCACGCGCGCGTCGACGCTGCAGCGCCTCGTCGATGCCGCGCGCGAGGGCCGCTACGGGATTCTGACCGTCACGCTCGACGATCCGACCGGCTATGGCCGCATCGTGCGCGATGCGTCGGGCTTCGTCACGCGCATCGTCGAGCAGAAGGACGCCTCGCCGGACGAGCTGAGGATCGCCGAGATCAACACGGGCATCATCGTCACGCCGACGGCCCAGCTGTCGATGTGGCTCGGCGCGCTGAAGAACGAGAACGCGCAGGGCGAGTACTACCTGACCGACGTCGTCGAACTCGCGATCGAGGCCGGCTTCGAGGTCGTCACGTCGCAGCCCGACGAGGACTGGGAAACGCTCGGCGTCAACAGCAAGGCACAGCTCGCGGAACTCGAGCGGATCCACCAGCGCAACGTCGCGGACGCGCTGCTCGCCGACGGCGTCACGCTCGCCGATCCGGCGCGCCTCGACGTGCGCGGCACGCTGCGCTGCGGCCGCGACGTGTCGATCGACGTGAACTGCGTGTTCGAAGGCAACGTGACGCTCGCCGACAACGTGACGATCGGCGCGAACTGCGTGATCCGCAACGCGTCGGTCGGCACCGGCACGCGCATCGACGCGTTCACGCACATCGACGGCGCCGAGCTCGGCGCGCACACCGTGATCGGCCCGTACGCGCGGCTGCGCCCCGGCGCGCAGCTCGCGGACGAAGCGCACGTCGGCAACTTCGTCGAGGTGAAGAACGCGGTGATCGGCCACGGCTCGAAGGCGAACCACCTCACCTACATCGGCGACGCCGACATCGGCGCGCGCGTGAACATCGGCGCGGGCACGATCACCTGCAACTACGACGGTGCGAACAAGTTCCGCACCGTGATCGAGGACGACGTGTTCGTCGGCTCCGACACGCAGCTCGTCGCGCCCGTGCGCGTCGGCCGCGGCGTGACGATCGCCGCCGGCACGACGATCTGGAAGGACGTGGCCGACGGCCTGCTCGCGTTGAACGAGAAGACCCAGACCGCGAAGAGCGGCTACGTCCGCCCGGTCAAGAAGAAGAGCTGAACCTTTTGCGGGTGCCCCGGCGGCGCCCGCGTCGACTTACAGGATTGACCATTCATGTGCGGCATTGTCGGCGCAGTTGCGCAGCGTAATATCGTTCCGGTGCTGATCGAAGGATTGCGGCGCCTCGAATACCGTGGCTACGACTCGTGCGGCGTCGCCGTGCTCGAGCCGGGCGCGCCGAAGCGCGCGCGCAGCGTCGCGCGCGTCGCCGATCTCGACACGCAGGTGCGCGAGTCGCATCTCGAAGGCACGACGGGCGTCGCGCACACGCGCTGGGCGACGCACGGCGCGCCCGTCACGCACAACGCGCACCCGATCTTCTCGTCGAACGCGCTGGCGCTCGTGCACAACGGCATCATCGAGAACTTCGAGCCGCTGCGCGAGGCGCTGCGCGCGAAGGGCTACGAATTCGTGTCGCAGACCGACACCGAGGTGATCGCGCACCTCGTGCACAGCCTGTATCGCGGCAACCTGTTCGACGCCGTGCGCGAAGCCGTGCAGCAACTGCACGGCGCGTACGCGATCGCCGTGATCCACAAGGACCAGCCGCATACCGTCGTCGGCGCGCGCCAGGGTTCGCCGCTCGTCGTCGGCCACGGCGACGGCGAGAACTTCCTCGCGTCCGATGCGCTCGCGCTCGCGGGCAGCACCGACCGCTTCACGTTCCTCGAGGAAGGCGACGTGTGCGAGCTGTCGCTCGACGGCGTGACGATCGTCGATCGTCACGGCGCCACCGTGCAGCGCGAGATCCGCGTGGTCAGCGCGTACGGCGGCGCGGTCGAGCTCGGCCCCTATCGCCACTTCATGCAGAAGGAAATCTTCGAGCAGCCGCGCGCGATCAGCGATACCGTGCCGCAGACGGAAGCCTTCGACGCGACGCTGTTCGGCGACGCCGCGCCCGCCGCGTTCGCGGAGATCGACAGCCTGCTGATCCTCGCCTGCGGCACGAGCTACTACTCGGGCCTCACCGCGAAGTACTGGCTCGAATCGATCGCGAAGATCCCGACGCAGGTCGAGATCGCGAGCGAATACCGCTACCGCGAATCGGTGCCGAACCCGCGCCAGCTCGTGCTCGTGATCTCGCAGTCGGGCGAGACGGCCGACACGCTCGCGGCGCTCAAGCACGCGCAGTCGCTCGGCCACACGCACACGCTCGCGGTGTGCAACGTCGCGACGAGCGCGATGGTGCGCCTGACGGAAATGCAGTTCCTCACGCATGCGGGCACCGAGATCGGCGTCGCATCGACGAAGGCGTTCACGACGCAGCTCGTCGCGCTGTTCGTGCTGGCCGCGACGCTCGGCAAGCTGCGCGGGCACGTCGACGCCGCGCAGGAAGCGCAATTCCTGAAGGAGCTGCGCCACCTGCCGGCCGCGCTGAACAGCGTGCTCGCGCTCGAGCCGCAGATCATCGCGTGGTCGGAGGAGTTCGCGCGCAAGGAAAACGCGCTGTTCCTCGGCCGCGGGCTGCACTACCCGATCGCGCTGGAAGGCGCGCTGAAGTTGAAGGAAATCTCGTACATCCACGCCGAGGCCTATCCGGCCGGCGAACTGAAGCACGGGCCGCTCGCGCTCGTCACGGAAGCGATGCCGGTCGTCACGGTCGCGCCGAACGACACGCTGCTGGAGAAACTGAAGTCGAACATGCAGGAAGTGCGCGCGCGCGGCGGCGAGCTGTACGTGTTCGCCGATGCCGATACGCAGATCGTCAACGACGACGGCCTGCACGTGATCCGGATGCCGGAACACTACGGGCAGCTGTCGCCGATCCTGCACGTCGTGCCGCTGCAGCTGCTCGCGTATCACACCGCGTGCGCGCGCGGCACCGACGTCGACAAGCCGCGGAACCTCGCGAAATCGGTGACGGTGGAGTAACGCAGGACGACCGGGACGGCCCGCGCCGGGCCGCCCCCATCGCGCCGCGGTGCGAAGCAGGCCATTCGGCCAGGTCGAAGACGGAGAGACAATGGTAAGACTGATTGGATGCGGATTGCTGGCGCTGACGTTCGCGTCGACGGGCTGGGCCGCCGAGCATTACGTCGAGGTCTGGAACCCGCCCGAGGCACGACATCCGGCGGCCCGTCCGCCGGCCGCGCGCACGGGCGCCGACGCGCGTACCGGCAAGAGCGCGGAGAAGCACGCGAGCGTCACGCCGAAAGCCCCCGCGAAGCCGCACAAGCGCCGTGTCGCGCAAGCCGTGAAAGCCGGCCCGCATCACCCGGCCGCCACCGCGACCGAAACGCCGGCGGCGCCGCGCCCCGTCGCACAACCCGCGCCGGGCCGCCTCACGGTGATGCACCCGGCCGGCTCCGACGAGACGCACGCGCTGGGCTTCTCCAACATCCCGCGTCAATACACGCCGGACGGCAACGTGCTGCAGGTCGGCACGCAGGGCCGCGCCGCGGAGGTGACTCGATAATGGAAGCGCAAACCTACCACGGCTACCAGATCTGGGGCCATGCGATCCTGCAGCAGGAGGAGATCATGCAGCCCGACCGCTTCGCGGCGAGCGGCACGATCACGCAGAACAACAAGCTGGTCGAGGCATCCGGCGTGCTCGGCGTCTTCGATACCGAGGACGAGGCGCGCGAAGCGGGGCTCGAATGGGCCCGCGCCTGGATCGACAGCCACCGCTGACCGGCCGCGCCACCGTACGCGTGCCGTGACGGTCGCGGCGCTCACGCAGCGCACATGAAAGAAGGGGCGTCGACGACGCCCCTTCTTTCATTCGAACCCGCAACGCTCAGGCGGTCGCGCGCGGCGGCCTCGCCACCTGCCGCGGCCGGCCGACGAGCCGGGCCAGCACGAGGATCGCCGCCAGCGTCGCGACGTACGCGGCGATCTGGATGCCCGCCGGACGCGCGGTATAGCCGATCAGCGTATGCAGCGCCTTGCCGACGATGCTCGATTCCTTGAGCAGCCACGACGTGTCCCAGATCGCGTCGCCCCACGACGGCACGAGCCCCGCGGCCAGCAGGAAGCCGACGCACTGGCTCGCCATCCCCGCCGCGAGCAGCACGATCAGCGCATTGGTGACGGAGAACAGGCGCTTCAGCGGAATCTGCAGCAGGCCCGCATACATCGCATAGCCGAGCCCGGCGCCGCCGAGCACGCCGAGCAGCCCGCCGACGATCATCTGCGGCGTCTGTCCCGGATCGCCCGCCGCGATCCCGTAGAGGAACAGCACGGCCTCGGAGCCTTCGCGCAGCACCGCGACGCCGACCACGATGGCGAGACCCGTCAGCGGCCGGCGGCCGGCCGCGACGGCCCGGCCGACTTCGCCCATGTGCAGCGCCATCTCGCGGCCGTGCCGGCTCATCCAGATGCAGTGCCAAGCCAGCATCAGCGTCGCGACGAACATCACGCCCGCGTTGAAGACTTCCTGCCCCATGCCGGACGCCCATTGCGAGATCACGTCGGCGAACGCCGCGATCAGGCCGGCACCGATCACGCCGCCGACCAGCCCGCCGCTCACCCACCAGCCGCGCCGCGGCACGCCCTTCGTGGCGGCCATCACGATCGACACCACCAGCGCGGCCTCGAGCACTTCACGAAAGACGATCAGGGCAGTCGACAGCATGTCGGTTTCCGCTTACTTGACGGTCAGGTGCGTCTTCGACTGCGCTTCGTGATACTCGTCGTGGAACTCGTAGGTGCCCGCCTTCAGCGGCCCGACGAGGATCTCGACCGACTTGCCGGCCGGCACGACCTTCTCCGCCTTGAAGTCGTCGCTCTCGAATTCCGCGGGCGTCGCGTCGAGGTTCTTCACGACGAATTTCACCTTCTTGCCGGCGGGGATCGTCACGCCATCGGGTGAAAACGTGTGGTCCTTCAGGGTCAGGTTGACGACGTCGTCGGCAGCGAATGCGGACGTTGCCGATGCGCCCAGCAGGGCAAGCGCGAAGCCGAAAGCAAAACGATTCATGGTCGGAAACGGAGAACGGATCTTGAGGGGAATCGATACTAAGAGCGATTCGCATTTCCACAACGAATGCCCACGTTTTCAATATGGAAATAATGCCCCACATCGTTTCACGGCATGTTGTCCGGAAAGGCTTTTCCCGACGCGCGACGCCGCGCGGCCACGGTCAATCGGGCCAAACACCGACCGGCATGCGCGGCGCCGCGCCGATTCGTCCGACCACCGCCCGACGCGTCATCCATCGGCCGCGCGGTATCCTGCACACAGTGCTTGACCTTCCCACCATGGCAAACTTCATGCTGACGGTGTTCGTCAATCATCCATTCAGGAGAACACGATGGAATTCGAAGTGCAGGACATGACCTGCGGCGGCTGCGCCAATGCGATCACGCGTGCGGTGACGGCCGCCGATCCCGCCGCGAAGCTCGACATCGACGTCGCGGCGAAAATCGTCAAGGTCGAATCGGCGCAAGGCGCCGAGCGCGTGCAGTCGATCATCGAGGCCGCCGGCTTCCATCCCGCGCTGCGCGCCGCCTGACGCGCCCTCGTAAAGGCGGGCGCACCGCCGCACGGCGATGCGCCCGCACACGGCAGCGCGTCAGCGCAGCCGGATCAGCGTCGACTTCAGCTCGGTGTATTTCTCGAGCGCGTGCAGCGACTTGTCGCGGCCGTTGCCCGACTGCTTGTAGCCGCCGAACGGGAAGTTCATGTCGCCGCCCTCGTCGTAGCAGTTCACCCACACGGTACCCGCACGCAGCCGGCGCGACACGTCGTGCGCGGTCGTCAGGTTCGACGTCCACACGGCCGCGGCCAGCCCGTATTCGGTGTCGTTCGCGATCCGCACGGCCTCGTCGACGTCGTCGAACACGATCACCGACAGCACGGGCCCGAAGATTTCCTCGCGCGCGATCCTCGCATCGGGCTTCACCTCGAACACCGTCGGCTCGACGTAGAAGCCGCCCGTCTCCTCCTTCACGCGCGCCCCGCCCGTGACGAGCCGGCCTTCGCCGCGCCCCGCCTCGATGTATCCGAGCACGCGTTCGAGCTGGATGCCGTCGACGATCGCCCCCATCGACACCGACGGGTCGAGCGGGTTGCCCGGCACGTACGCGCGGGCGGCCGCGACGAGCTTCTCGATGAAGGCGTCCTTGATGTCGCGATGCACGAGCAGCCGCGACCCGGCCGTACACATCTCGCCCATGTTGTAGAAGATCGCGCCGGCCGCCGTTTGCGCGGCACGGTCGAGATCGGGGCAATCGGGCAGCACGATGTTCGGCGACTTGCCGCCGAGCTCGAGCCATGCGCGCTTCAGGTTCGACTGCGCCGCGTACTGCATGATCAGCTTGCCGACGGCCGTCGAGCCCGTGAACGCGATGCAGTCGACGTCGCGATGCAGCGCGAGCAGCTTGCCCGGTTCGCCCGCGCCCGGCACGACGTTGAACACGCCGGCCGGGATGCCGGCTTCGAACGCGAGCTGCGCGACGCGGATCGCGGTCAGCGGCGATTTCTCCGACGGCTTCAGCACGACGCTGTTGCCGGCCGCGAGCGCGGGGCCGAATTTCCACGCGGCCATCAGGATCGGGAAATTCCACGGCACGACGGCCGCCACCACGCCGACCGGCTCGCGCGTGACGAGACCGACCAGATGATGATCGGCCGGCGCGACCTCGCCGCCGACCTTGTCGATCGCTTCCGCGAACCATTCGACGCAGTACGCGGCGCCCGGCACGTCGACCGTCGTCGTGTCGCCGATCGGCTTGCCCGCGTCGAGCGTCTCGAGCAGCGACAGTTCGTCGAGATGCTCGCGCATCAGCGCGGCCCAGCGCAGCAGCACGGCCTTGCGTGCACGCGGGTTCAGGCCGGCCCATACGCCTGCGTCGAACGCCCGGCGTGCCGCCGCGACGGCTGCGTTCACGTCGGCTTCGCCGCAGTCGGCGACCTTCGCGAGCACGCGGCCGTCGATCGGGCTCACGCAGTCGAACGTCTTGCCGCCGTGCGCGTCGCGCGACGCGCCGTCGATGAATGCGCGCCCTTCGATCCGGAGCGACGCCGCCTTGTCCTGCCAGTCAGCCAAAGTCAACTTATTCATCAGGATGCCTCAATGTTGTGACATTCGCGGTGCGCCGCGCGCCTGACGCGCGGCCGGCCTGCAGCGAATGCGATGACGCGCGGTCAGAAGGTCGCCGGCGAATTGGCCGAGACGACCTCGCAGATCAGTTCCGCGCTGGGATTGCGAAAACGGTGCGGCAAACGGCTTTCGAAGTAGTAGCCGTCTCCGGGGTCGAGCAGCCACGTCGCGCCGTCGACGGTCAGCTCGAGCCGGCCCGACACGACGACACCGCCCTCGTGCCCCGCATGCACGAGCATCTCGGGGCCCGTGTCGGCGTGCGGCTGATAGATCTCGCGCAGGATGCACATGTTGCGGTCCTTCACGCTCGCGCCGACCAGATGAAACGCGAGCGTGTCGTTGCCGAGGTTCGGCATCTCGTCACGACGCGACACGACCGAGCGCGACTCGACGAGCTCGAACGTGAAGAACTCCGCCAGACTCATCGGTATGCATTCGAGCAACTTCTTCAGCGATCCGACCGACGGGCTCACGCGCCCCTGTTCGATCAGCGAGATCGTGCCGTTGGTCACGCCGGCCCGCTTCGCGAGTTCGCGCTGCGACAGGCCATGCTTGTTGCGCACGAAGCGCAGGCGCTCGGCGACTTCGGTGGACATCGATTCGGTTTCGGACACGATAGGTGCGATGACAAAGTGAAACGACGCAGTGGACAGCCGTTGAATATTCTAATCACTTTATGCCGCAGATCAGCGGGGAAAACCCTGAAAGGCGTTCGAAATAATGAACACCTCGCCGACTATTCCGTTTGCGAATCTTTTGTTCGCACTGCTCGGGAAAGCCCTGATGCAGGACCGTTAAAAAACATTTGACGCCGTTTTTGGCTCGTATATGCTGGCTCTCAGGTCAGCGTCATTTTGTTTTCACAGGCAGCAAAAAGCGTTATTGCAACGCAAAAATTGATGCCCATCAATGTAAATGACGCATAACCGGCGCCTTGATTATTTTAAACGCCCAGCGCGTTGAAAAGATCGGGTGTTCAATACTTTCAACAACCCAGTCGAGTGTAATCGTGAGAGTCCGTGGCCCTCTGGTGAGGTGGGATCGTAGCGTGGCGCGAAGTTCGCGCAGCGCGGCATCCCCTTCCGATGGCAGTTGCGGCTGGCATAGTCCTCGCCTGCAGCATCTGTCGATCTACACCATCCTGTCTCGTCGTTCCGTTCGGCGCCACAACGCCGTATCCGCACGCGCATTCGTCGCCGTCGATACCGACGAAGTGGCGTCGCTGCTGCCGTAGCGCCTCTCCTTTCTTTACGCCGTTCGTTTCATCCGCTGATTCGCCAACCGCATGGTCCGTGCGGTGACGGAACGCGTTCGCGCATTCGTTGCCGCGTCGCGTGTCGCAATGAAACGAACGACGGCCTGATCGTCGCGCGCAGCGCGGATCGCCACGCCATCCCGTTGCGCCCATTCACCAGCGGCCTTGCGCCTTGCGCCAGGCTGCGGGGCTGTTGCACGCCCGCGTTTCGCGCCGTCCGGCGAGCCGCACGCAACAACCCTCTGGATAGCTGATAGACGTCATGGAAAGGAAACCCCTCGTCGGCATCACCGCCGACCTCACGCAAATCGGCGCACACGCGTCGCACACGGTCGGCGACAAATACGTCGCCGCGATCGTCGACGGCGCGCACGCGTTCGCGATGGTGCTGCCTGCACTCGGCGAGCGCCAGTCGGTCGACGACGTGCTCGCCACGGTCGACGGGCTGCTGTTTACCGGCAGCTATTCGAACGTCGAGCCGCACCGGTACGGCGGCGAACCGAGCGCGCCCGGCACGAAGCACGACCCGGCACGCGACGCGACGACGCTGCCGCTGCTGCGCGCGGCGATCGCCGCGGGCGTACCCGTGCTCGCCGTCTGCCGCGGCTTCCAGGAGCTGAACGTCGTCTGCGGCGGCACGCTGCACCAGCGCGTGCATGAAGTGCCGGGCCTCGCCGATCACCGCGAGGACGACGACGCGCCGATGGACACGCAATACGGCCCCGCGCACGTCGTGCGCCTGACGCCCGGCGGCCGGTTGCATGCACTCGCCGGCGGCCGCGACGAAGTGCACGTGAACTCGCTGCACAAGCAGGGCATCGCGCAGCTCGGCTCCGGCCTCGCCGTCGAAGCCGTCGCGCCGGACGGCCTAATCGAGGCCGTCAGCGTCGTCGACGCACCGGCTTTCGCCCTCGCCGTGCAATGGCACCCCGAATGGCGCCATGCGCAGGACCCGCTGTCGAGCGCGATCTTCCGCGCCTTCGGCGATGCCTGCCGCGCCCGCCGCACTGCCCGCACGCGCGCCATGGCCGCCGCCGCGCTCGCCTGAGCCCGCCGCCCCAAACCCACGAGAACAGACATGCAAGACATCGAAGATTTCCTGAAGCAGCACCGGATCACCGAGATCGAAGCGATCATCCCCGACATGGCCGGCATCGCGCGCGGCAAGATCACGCCGCGCAACAAGTTCACGTCCGGCGAATCGATGCGCCTGCCGCAGGCCGTGATGGTGCAGACCGTCACCGGCGAATATCCGGAAGACGGCTCGCTGACCGGCGTGACCGACCCCGACATGGTGTGCGTGCCCGACACGTCGACGATCCGCCTGATCCCGTGGGCCGTCGACCCGACCGCGCAGGTGATCCACGACTGCGTGCACTTCGACGGCTCGCCGGTCGAGATCTCGCCGCGCTACGTGCTGCGCCGCGTGCTCGACCTGTACAAGGCGAAGGGCTGGAAACCCGTCGTCGCGCCGGAGCTCGAGTTTTATCTCGTCGACATGAACAAGGACCCGGACCTGCCGCTGCGTCCGCCGGTCGGCCGCACGGGCCGCCCCGAAACGGGCCGCCAGTCGTATTCGATCGAGGCCGTCAACGAGTTCGATCCGCTGTTCGAAGACATCTACGAGTACTGCGAATCGCAGAACCTCGACATCGACACGCTGATCCACGAAGTCGGCGCCGCACAGATGGAGATCAACTTCATGCACGGCGACGCGCTGTCGCTGGCCGACCAGGTGTTCCTGTTCAAGCGCACGGTGCGCGAGGCCGCGCTGCGTCACAACATGTACGCGACCTTCATGGCCAAGCCGATGGAGGACGAACCGGGTTCGGCGATGCACGTGCACCAGAGCATCGTCGACGAGGAAACGGGCCAGAACCTGTTCACGTCGCCGGAAACCGGCGGCGCGACGTCGATGTTCTACAACTACCTCGCGGGCCTGCAGAAGTACACGCCGGCGCTGATGCCGATCTTCGCGCCGTACATCAACTCGTACCGCCGCCTGTCGCGCTTCATGGCCGCGCCGATCAACGTGCAGTGGGGCTACGACAACCGCACGGTCGGCTTCCGCATCCCGCACTCGGGCCCGTCGGCACGGCGCATCGAGAACCGCATCCCGGGCGTCGACTGCAACCCGTACCTCGCGCTCGCCGCGACGCTCGCGGCCGGCTATCTCGGCATGACGCAGCGCCTGGAGCCGACCGAGCCGCTCGTCAGCGACGGCTACGACCTGCCGTACCAGCTGCCGCGCAACCTCGAGGAAGGGCTGACGCTGATGGCCGCGTGCGAACCGCTCGGCGAGATCCTCGGCCACAAGTTCCTGAAGGCGTATTTCGCGTTGAAGGAAACCGAATACGAAGCGTTCTTCCGCGTGATCAGCTCGTGGGAACGCCGCCATCTGCTGCTGCACGTCTGAACGTGCGCGCAACCGAATACGGAATCACGGAGGAAACATGACTTACCGCAACGAATCTGCCTGGATCCAGCCGGCCGCGCCGGCCGCCGCGCCGCGCGCGACGCAGGCACGCTCGACCGCCGAATACCGCGCGCTCGACGCCGCGCACCATATCCACCCGTTCTCGGACATGGGCGCGCTGAACCGCGCCGGCAGCCGCGTGATCGTGAAGGCCGACGGCGTCTACCTGTGGGATTCGGACGGCAACAAGGTGATCGACGGGATGGCCGGCCTGTGGT
>NZ_JAAGPK010000197.1:0-12942 GCF_017104685.1 Burkholderia sp. Tr-20355
TCTACATGCGCCACGAGGAGGCGGTGCGCAGCGCCGCGACGCGCGCCGCGTTGCGCGACGTGCTCGGCGCGGCGCTCGAGGTCGCGCCGCATGCGGTCTCGATCGTCGTCGATGCATCGGGGCGGCCGTCGCTGGATCGCGCGCATCGCGCGTCGCTCGACTTCAACGTGTCGCACGCAGGCGATCACGCGTTGATCGCATGGGCGCCCGCGGGCCGCGTCGGCGTCGATATCGAGGGCTGTGACCGCGTCGCCGACTGGCGCGCGCTGACGCGTGAAGTCTGCGCACCCGCCGAGGTCGCGCATCTCGACCGCATGCCGCCCGCGGTGCGCGCGAGCGAATTCATGCGCGTGTGGTCCGCGAAGGAAGCGCTGCTGAAGGCGCTCGGCACGGGCATCGTCGGCGGGCTGCGCGCGTTTGCGGTGGTGCCGCCGCGCGACGCGGCGACGCCCGCGACGACGATCGTCGAGCCGGCCGCGCCTGCGGCCGGCGTCGCGGCGTTCGACGCGGCGTGGCTCGACGCGGCGCCCGGCTATGCGGCGTGCGTCGCGTGGACGCGCATGTAAGCGGGCGTTGGCGCCCGGTGCTCATTCGAGCGGCGCATCGTTGGGCGCCGCATAGCGCGCCTTGATCACGTCGCTCATCGGGAAGTCGAACGACAGCCCCTTCGGCGGCACCGGCTTCATGAACCATTTGTCGTACGGCGCGTTGATCTCGCCACTTTTCATCAGCTGCGCGAGCACGCCGTCGACGAGCGCCTTGAACTGCGGATCGTCCTTGCGCAGCATGAACCCGTAGGCTTCCGACGACTGCGGCGTGCCGACGATCTGCCAGTCGGCCGGCTTCGCGGCGAGCTGGCGCACGCCCGCGAGCAGCACGTCGTCCATCATGTACGCGGCCGCGCGGCCCGATTCGAGCGTGAGGCGTCCCTCGCCGTAGTCCTTCGCGCTGATGATCTGCATGTTCATCTTCTTGTCCTCGTTCATCTTGCGCAGCAGGCGTTCGGACGTCGTGCCCTGGTTCGTCACGACCGTCTTGCCGGCGAGGTCGGGGAAGTCGCGGATGCCCGACGTCGTGCGCGTGAGCAACCGCGTCGTCGCGACGAAGAAGGTGGTCGAGAACGCGACCTGCGCATGGCGCGCGGCGAGGTTGGTCGTCACGCCGCATTCGAGGTCGACGGTGCCGTTCTGCACGAGCGGAATGCGGTTCTGCGACGTGACGGGGATGAAGCGCACCTGCAGGTCGGGCTTGCCGGTGCGCGCCTTCACGGCCGCGATCACGCGGTCGCACAGGTCCTGCGAGAAGCCGATCACCTTGCCGCCCGTATCGACGTAGGAGAACGGCACCGACGTCTCGCGATGGCCGATCGAGATCAGGTTGTTCCGCCGGATTTTCTCGAGCGTGCCGGACAGCGGTTCCGCGGCGAGCGCGGCGCCGCATGCCAGCAGGCACGCCGCGGCGAGCAGCGGGCGGCCGAACCGGGAGGCGAATCGTGACGGGAAGGGCATGGCGGGTCTCCGTGGCGAATGGTGATTCGTATGTTGCCAAAAACAAAATAATTGCAACATATGTTAATAACCGGATCCCGCCGGCCGGTCCGGCGGGCCGCGCCGGACATCAGGGAAACTCCCGAGTCGAAATCGATGAAAAACGGGTTGTCTAGACAAGTTGTCGTGGCTACACTTCAATCCATTCCGAACTTGTCTAGACAGGATTGCTCACATGATTACGTTGACCCCCGGCCATCTGACCCTCCCGCAACTGCGCCAGATCGCGCGCGAATCCGTGCAGCTCGCGCTCGACCCGGCCAGCTTCGCGAAGATCGACGCCGGCGCGAAGGCCGTCGCCGACATCGCCGCGAAGGGCGAGCCGGCCTACGGCATCAACACGGGTTTCGGCCGCTTGGCCAGCACGCACATCCCGCACGACCAGCTCGAGTTGCTGCAGAAGAACCTGGTGCTGTCGCATGCGGTCGGTGTCGGCGAGCCGATGGCCCGTTCGTCGGTGCGCCTCCTGATGGCGCTGAAGCTGTCGAGCCTCGGCCGCGGCCACTCGGGCATCCGCCGCGAAGTGATGGACGCGCTGATCACGCTGTTCAACGCCGACGTGCTGCCGCTGATCCCGGTGAAGGGCTCGGTCGGCGCATCGGGCGACCTCGCGCCGCTCGCGCACATGTCGGCGGTGCTGCTCGGCGTCGGTGAAGTGTTCATCCGCGGCGAGCGTGCGAGCGCGCTCGACGGGCTGCGCGTCGCGGGCCTCGCGCCGCTGACGCTGCAGGCGAAGGAAGGCCTCGCGCTGCTGAACGGCACGCAGGCATCGACCGCGCTGGCGCTCGACAACATGTTCGCGATCGAAGACCTGTACCGCACGGCGCTCGTCGCCGGCGCGTTGTCGGTCGACGCGGCAGCCGGTTCGGTGAAACCGTTCGACGCCCGCATCCATGAACTGCGCGGCCACCAGGGCCAGATCGACGCGGCGGCGTCGTATCGCGAGCTGCTCGAAGGCTCGCCGATCAACCAGTCGCACCGCGACTGCGACAAGGTGCAGGATCCGTACAGCCTGCGCTGCCAGCCGCAGGTGATGGGCGCGTGTCTGGACCAGATGCGCCATGCGGCCGACGTGCTGCTGGTCGAAGCGAACGCCGTGTCGGACAACCCGCTGATCTTCCCGGACACCGGCGAAGTGCTCTCGGGCGGCAACTTCCACGCCGAGCCGGTCGCGTTTGCGGCCGACAACCTCGCGCTGGCCGCATCGGAAATCGGCGCGCTGGCCGAACGCCGCATCGCGCTGCTGATCGACGCGACGCTGTCGGGCCTGCCCCCGTTCCTCGTGAGGGACGGCGGCGTGAACTCGGGCTTCATGATCGCGCACGTGACGGCGGCCGCACTCGCATCGGAAAACAAGACGCTCGCCCACCCGGCGTCGGTTGACTCGCTGCCGACTTCCGCGAACCAGGAAGACCACGTGTCGATGGCGACGTTCGCCGCGCGCAAGCTCGCCGACATCGCGGACAACACGAAGCACATCCTCGCGATCGAACTGCTGGCCGCGGCCCAGGGCGTCGACCTGCGCGCGCCGTACCACACGAGCCCGAAGCTGGCGCCGGTGATGGAGACGATCCGCGGCAAGGTCGCGCATTACGAACTCGACCACTACTTCGCACCGGACATCGCGGCGGTCGCGAAGCTCGTCGGCGAGCGCGCGTTCGCGAAGGTCGCACCGTTCTCGTTCGCATCGGAACAGTAAGCCGATGAGCGCGCCGGTCTACCAGGAGATCAAGGATTTCATCCTGGCCCGCATCCACGCCGGCGAGTGGGAGGAGGGCGACCAGGTGCCGTCCGAGAACGAGCTGGCGCGCGAATTCAAGGTGGCACGCATGACCGTCAACCGCGCGCTGCGCGAGTTGACGGCCGAGCAGGTGCTCACGCGCATGAAGGGCGCGGGCACCTACGTCGCGCGGCCGAAGTACGAGTCGACGCTGGTGGCGATCCGCAGCATCTCGGAGGAGGTCGGCGCGCGCGGGCATGCGTATCGGGCGAGCGTGCTCGGCCTCGACACGGTCCGCGCGGACGACGCGCTCGCCGACGAGATGCAGGTGGCCGTGCGCACGAAGCTGTTTCATTCGCAGGTGCTGCACTTCGAGAACGACGAGCCCGTGCAGCTCGAAGAACGGTGGGTGAATCCGGCGGTCGCGCCGGATTACGCCGAGCAGGATTTCACGAACACGACGCCGAACCTGTACCTGATGCGCGCGGCCCCGCTGCAGCGCGTCGAGTACCGGATCGAAGCGGCGGCCCCGGCGCCGGAGCGGCGCGAGCAGCTGCGGATGGACGACGTCGAACCGTGTCTGGTTTTACATCGGCGCACCTGGTCGCAGGGCGTCGTCGCCTCGGTGGCGAATCTGTGGCATCCCGGCAGCCGTTACCGCTTCACCGGGCATTTCTGATTCCTATTTGATAGTCATTTTCCCTCGGGAGCAGTCGTCATGAACCATCCGAAACACATCGATCCCCGTCTCGATCCGACGCGCACGATCCGCGCGCCGCGCGGCAGCGAGAAGACCTGCAAGACCTGGCTGGCCGAGGCGGCCTACCGGATGATCCAGAACAACCTGGACCCGGAAGTCGCCGAGCATCCGCATGCGCTCGTCGTGTACGGCGGCATCGGCCGCGCGGCGCGCAACTGGGAATGCTACGACCAGATCCTCGCGTCGCTGAAGGATCTCGAGGAAAACGAAACGCTGCTGATCCAGTCGGGCAAGCCGGTCGGCGTGTTCCGCACGCACAAGGATGCGCCGCGCGTGCTGCTCGCGAACTCGAACCTCGTGCCGCACTGGGCGAACTGGGATCACTTCCACGAGCTCGACCGCAAGGGCCTGATGATGTACGGCCAGATGACGGCCGGCAGCTGGATCTACATCGGCAGCCAGGGCATCGTTCAGGGCACGTATGAAACGTTCTTCTCGGTCGCGAACCAGCACTTCAACGGCGATCCGTCGGGCCGCTGGATCCTGACGGGCGGCCTCGGCGGCATGGGCGGCGCGCAGCCGCTGGCCGCGACGATGGCCGGCTTCTCGATGATCGCGGTCGAATGCGACGAGACGCGCATCGACTTCCGCCTGAAGACGCGCTACGTCGACAAGAAGGCAACGACGCTCGACGAAGCGCTCGGCATGATCGAGGAAGCGAAGCGCACGGGCAAGCCCGTGTCGGTCGGCCTGCTCGGCAACGCCGCCGACGTGTTCGCGGAACTCGTCACGCGCGGCATCACGCCGGACTGCGTGACCGACCAGACGAGCGCGCACGATCCGATCAACGGCTACCTGCCGCAAGGCTGGACCGTCGCGCAATGGCGCGAAGCGCAGAAGGTCGATCCGCAGAGCATCGTGAAGGTCGCGAAGCAGTCGATGGCCGTCCAGGTGCGCGCGATGCTGGCGCTGCAGGAACGCGGCGCGGCGACGCTCGACTACGGCAACAACATCCGCCAGATGGCGCTGGAAATGGGCGTCGAGAACGCGTTCGACTTCCCGGGTTTCGTGCCGGCGTACATCCGTCCGCTGTTCTGCGAAGGCAAGGGCCCGTTCCGCTGGGTCGCGCTGTCGGGCGATCCGGAAGACATCTACAAGACCGACCAGAAGGTGAAGGAGCTGATCCCCGACGATCCGCACCTGCACAACTGGCTCGACATGGCGCGCGAGCGCATCGCGTTCCAGGGCTTGCCGGCACGGATCTGCTGGGTGGGCGTGAAGGATCGCTATCGTCTCGGCCAGGCATTCAACGAGATGGTCAAGAACGGCGAACTGAAGGCCCCGATCGTGATCGGCCGCGACCACCTCGACACCGGCTCGGTCGCCAGCCCGAACCGCGAGACGGAATCGATGAAGGACGGGTCGGACGCGGTCAGCGACTGGCCGCTGCTGAACGCACTGCTGAACACGGCAGGCGGCGCATCGTGGGTGTCGCTGCATCATGGCGGCGGCGTCGGCATGGGCTTCTCGCAGCACTCGGGCGTCGTGATCGTCGCCGACGGCACGGCTGAAGCGCACGAGCGTCTCGGTCGCGTGCTGCTGAACGACCCGGCGACGGGCGTGATGCGCCATGCGGATGCCGGCTACGAACTCGCGCAGCAGACGGCTCGCGAAGCCGGCCTGAAGCTGCCGATGCTCGGCCGCTGAGCATGACGGCGCTCGACCAGGCGCCGGTGAGCGCGACGCTGATCCGCGCGGCGGATCTCGTCGCGTCGCCGTGGAAGAACGGCGGCGGCGTGACGCGCGAGATCGGCGCGTTCCCGCCTGGCGCCGCGCTCGACGCGTTCGCGTGGCGCGTGAGCGTCGCGGACGTCGGCACGGCCGGCCCGTTCTCGCGTTTCGACGGGATCGACCGCACGCTCGTGCTGCTGTCCGGCGCGGGCATGACGCTCGCCGAAGCGGGCGGTGCGCACCATGTGCTCGACGTGTCGCTGGCTCGTGCGGATTTCGCAGGGGAAGCGGCGATCGACGCGACGCTGCACGACGGCGCGACGCGCGACTTCAACCTGATGACGCGCCGCTCGGCCGCGCGCGGCACGCTCGACGTGTGGCGCGCGGGCGCGCACCATGTCGCGCCGGCCGATACCGTGCTGCTGTTCTGCGCGACCGGCGCCGTCGGTGTCGCAATCGACGGCACGCACCACGCACTGGAAGACATGGACACGCTGCGGCTCGACGGGCCGCGGCGTGCGTTTGACGTCGTCGTGAGCGGGGGCGGTGCGTTGCTCGCCGTCTCGCTCGCCGTCGGCGAACGAGACTGAACGCATGAAACCGACTGTCTGGCATCACCTGAGGCTGTGTCCGCACGGCCATCCCGACGAAACGATCGACGACGCGGCGATCGCGGTCGACGAAACCGGCACGATCGTGTGGCTCGGCGCGTGGTCCGCGCTGCCGCACGGTTACGCGCACTGGCCGCGCGAAAACCTGCACGGCGCGTGGGTGACGCCGGGCCTCGTCGATTGCCATACGCACCTCGTGTACGGCGGCACGCGTGCGGACGAATTCGCGCAGCGCCTCGCGGGCGTCAGCTACGAGGAAATCGCGCGGCAGGGCGGCGGGATCGTGTCGACGGTGCGCGCGACGCGCGCGGCCGACGAAACGACGCTGTTCGTGCAGGCCGCCGCGCGCCTGCAGCCGCTGCTCGCCGAAGGCGTGACCGCGATCGAGATCAAGTCGGGCTACGGGCTCGACCTCGCGAGCGAGCGCAAGATGCTGCGCGTCGCGCGCCAGCTCGGCGAGCGCTTTCCGGTCACGGTCTACACGACCTTCCTCGGCGCGCATGCGCTGCCGCCCGAATACGCGGGCCGGGCGGACGCGTACATCGACGAAGTGTGCGACCGCATGCTGCCGGCGCTCGCCGACGAGGGTCTCGTCGACGCGGTCGACGTGTTCTGCGAACGCATCGGCTTCTCGCTCGCGCAGACCGAGCGCGTGTTCGAGGCCGCGACGCGCCGCGGCCTGCCCGTGAAGCTGCATGCGGAGCAACTGTCGAACGCCGGCGGCACGGCGCTCGCCGCGCGCTACCGCGCGGTGTCCGCCGACCACCTCGAGTTTCTCGACGAAGCCGGCATCGAGGCGATGAAGGCGGCCGGCACGGTCGCCGTGCTGCTGCCCGGCGCGTACTACTTCATCCGCGAAACGCAACTGCCGCCGATCGAGCTGCTGCGCAAGCACGGCGTGCCGATCGCGCTCGCGACCGATCACAACCCCGGCACGTCGCCGCTCGAATCGCTGCTGCTGACGCTGAACATGGGCTGCACGCTGTTCCGCATGACGGTGCCGGAAGTGCTGCAGGGCGTCACGCGCCATGCCGCCGCGGCGCTTGGCCGCGCGGATCGCCACGGCGCGCTCGAGGTCGGCCGCCAGGCCGACTTCGCCGCGTGGTCGGTCGGTTCGCTGTCGGAGCTCGCGTACTGGATCGGCCGGCCGCTGTGCGAGCAGGTCGTGCGCGGCGGCACGACCGTGTTTCGCCGGATGAACGGATAGTTTTTGCAGGGAGCCGGGCCGGGTGCGACCGCGCTCGACCCGGCCGCTCGACAAGGAATCAGAATGACCGACACCATGTTGTTCGCGGACCACGCCTACCTGCCCGACGGCTGGCGCCGCAACGTGCTGCTGCGCTGGGACGCGGCCGGCACGCTGACCGGCGTGACGCCCGATACCGATGCGCCGGCAGACGTCGCGCGTGCGGCCGGCCCGGTGCTGCCCGGCATGCCGAACCTGCATTCGCACGCATTCCAGCGCGCGATGGCGGGGCTCACCGAATACCGCGCGAATCCCGCCGACAGCTTCTGGAGCTGGCGCGACCTGATGTACCGCTTCGCGCTGAAGATCACGCCCGACGCGCTCGCGGCGATCGCACGCTGGCTGTACGTCGAGATGCTCAAGTGCGGTTACACGTCGGTGTGCGAATTCCACTACGTGCATCACGCACAGGACGGCTCGCGCTATCCTCAGCTCGCGGAGCTCGGCACGCGCGTCGTCGATGCCGCACGCGCCGCCGGCATCGGCATCACGATGCTGCCCGTGTCGTACCAGTTCGCCGGCTTCGGCAACAAGCCGCCGCGCGACGACCAGCGCCGCTTCATCAACACGCCCGACGGGCTGCTCGAACTGCTCGACGCGATGCGTCGCGCGGCGCCCGAGCACGGCGGCCTGCGCTACGGCGTCGCGCCGCACTCGCTGCGCGCGGTGTCGGAGAGCGGGCTGCGCACGCTGATCGACGGGCTGCCCGACGACGCGCCCGTTCACATCCATATCGCCGAGCAGACGGCCGAAGTCGACGACTGCGTGCGCGCGTACGGCGCGCGTCCCGTCCAATGGCTGCTCGATCGCTTCGACGTCGATGCGCGCTGGTGCCTCGTGCACGCCACGCACGTCGATGCGACCGAGACGGCCGCGCTCGCGAGGCGTCGCGCGGTCGCCGGCCTGTGCCTGACGACCGAAGCGAACCTGGGCGACGGCGTGTTCCCGGCCGTCGACTATCTCGCGCAGGGCGGCGTGATCGGCGTCGGCTCGGACAGCCACGCCTCGGTCGATTGGCGCTCGGAACTGCGCCTGCTCGAATACGGGCAGCGACTCGTGCACCGCGCGCGCAACGTGCTGGCGAGCGAGTCGCAGGCACACGTCGCCGATCGCCTGTTCGACGCATCGCTCGCGGGCGGCGCACAGGCGAGCGGGCGGCGTGTCGGCGCGCTGCGCGAAGGCTGCCGCGCCGACTGGCTGGTGCTCGATCCCGATCATCCGGCGATCGCCGAACATGGCAGCCCGTCGTGGCTGTCGGGCATCGTGTTCGCCGAACACGGCGAGACGCCCGTGTTCGACGTCTACACGGGCGGCGAACGCGTCGTGAGCGGCCGCCGCCATCGCGACGAAGACGCTGCATACGCGGACTACCGCGCCGCGCTGGCGCAACTGCTGCGCTGACACGCGGCAACCGGCGCGCGTGCGTGCGCCGGCCGACTCTTACGGTGAGGCGACATGACTGAACAACCGGCTGTATTCACGCTGAAGCAGGGCACGCTGCCGCTGCTGATCTCGATTCCGCACGCAGGCACGCACATCCCCGAGGACATCGCGGCGACGATGACGCCCGACGCGCGCTTCGTCGACGATTGCGACTGGCATCTCGAGCGGCTGTACGGCTTCGCGGCCGATCTCGGCGCATCGATCCTGGTGCCGTCGCACGCGCGTTACGTCGTCGACCTGAACCGTCCGCCCGACAACGAGAACCTGTACCCGGGGCAGGACACGACGGGGCTCGTGCCGGTCGATACGTTCGACAAGGCGCCGCTCTATCCGGCGAATGCGCTGCCCGGCAACGACGAGATCATGCGTCGCCGCGACCGCTACTGGCTGCCGTATCACGACGCGCTGCAGCGCGAGATTGCACGCCTGAAGCGCGAGCACGGCCGCGTGCTCGTGTGGGAAGCGCATTCGATCCGCTCGCATGTGCCGCGCTTCTTCGACGGCCGCCTGCCGGACTTCAATTTCGGCACGTCGAGCGGCGCGAGCGCCAGGCCCGGTCTCGCGGAGGCGCTGGCCGCGCGCGTGCTCGCACACGGCGGTTATACGGCCGTCGCGAACGGCCGCTTCAAGGGCGGTTACATTACCCGTCACTACGGCGTGCCCGACACCGGTGTCGAAGCCGTGCAGCTCGAGCTGTCGCAGATCACCTACATGGAAGAGACGCGTCCGTACGCGTACGACGAAGCGCGCGCCGCGCGGATTGCACCGCTGTTGCAGACGCTCGTCGAAACCGCGCTCGCGCATCGCTGAGCGCGGGCCGCTCGCATGCGGCAGCGCGGCGGAGCAGGGCGTCGCGGCCCGCCGGCATGCAGCAGGCGCGCCGACGCAATGCACAACACGGCATCGATCGCGGGGATCGATGCCGTTTTTTCATCTGATCGATGTCGTCGTCGGCGCCTGAAAATTTGACGCAATTTTTAGGTGATATAAGCTGAATGTCAGGAAGTCGTCACGCGCGCACCGGCGGCGAGGGCATCGACGATGGCCGTACCGTGCCGGAATGCGCTGCGAGACACCTTGCCGACGTGTCGCCGCGCGGCTTTGCCGCATGCGCTTGATCGCGACGCGTGTCCTGCCTCCTTCAGTCAGTCGAGTACGATCGTGAAAGCCGCCAGCCCTTCGATACGCCGGACGCGAAGTCCGTCGGCGGGCGCGCCGCCTCAGGCCGGGCCGAACCGGCATGCTGAATGCGGCACGCGTGCCGCCCCTTTACGCGAACCTCGTTTCTTCGCCATTTCCCATCGCGGCCCGCGCCGCTTCAACCTCGTGACCGCGCAGGTGTTCAGCGCGGTGCAGTGCGACGGCAGCGCATCGTTGTTGCCCTAGCGTCTTGTTCCGCTTCCGTTGCGGGCCGCACCGCGGCTTGCCGCATCGTTCGCGCGGCCGGATCGCGCATGCGCTCGCGCTGCGCGATGGCACGCGCGTGCGGCGCAGCCGCCGGCCTTCGTCGTCCCGTGCGCACGCATGCGGCGCGCGATTACCGGAGAGGGAGGGAGGCTCATGCGTGCGCGCCCGATCGTAGCCGTCACCGCCGACCGCATCCTGCGCGGTGCGCATCCGAATCACACGGCCGGCGAGAAGTACCTCGCCGCGCTCGTCGACGGCGCCGGCGCGCTGGCGTTGGTGCTGCCCGCGCTCGGCGCGCGCCAGCCGCCCGACGCGATCATCGCGGCGGTCGACGGGCTGCTGTTTACGGGCAGCTATTCGAACGTCGAGCCGCATCATTACGGCGGCGCCGCGAGCGCACCCGACACATTGCACGATGCCGCGCGCGATGCGACCGCGTTGCCGCTGATCCGCGCGGCGATCGAGGCGGGCGTACCCGTGCTCGCGATCTGCCGCGGCATGCAGGAGCTGAACGTCGCGTACGGCGGCACGCTGCATCAGCGGCTGCACGCGACGAACGGCTTCGACGATCATCGCGAACGGGCGGCCGATCCGCTCGAGCGGCAGTATGGTCCCGCGCACGTCGTGCAACTCGCGCCGGGCGGCCTGCTGCAGCGGGTCGCGCGCGGCGTGCACGAGGCGACCGTCAATTCGCTGCACGACCAGGGCATCGCCCGGCTTGGCGCGGGGCTCGTCGTCGAAGCGAGCGCGCCCGACGGGCTCGTCGAGGCCGTCAGCGTGCGCGGCGCGCGCGCGTTCGCGCTCGGCGTGCAGTGGCATCCCGAATGGCGCTACGCGGAACAGCCGCTGTCGCGCGACATCTTCGCGGCATTCGGCGCGGCGTGCCGCGTGCGCATGACGCACCGCATTCATGCAGCCGGCGGCGCGATCGCGTCGCCGAGCGCATCCGACGTCGACTGAACGAGGCCGATCATGCAACCTGAACTGAGCGAATTCCTGCGGCAGCACCGCATCACCGAGGTCGAGGCGATCATCCCCGACATGGCCGGCATCGCGCGCGGCAAGATCATTCCGCGCAACAAGTTCGAATCAGGCGAATCGATGCGCTTGCCGCAGGCCGTGATGGTGCAGACCGTGACCGGCGATTATCCGGAGGACGGCACGCTGACCGGCGTGACCGATCCCGACATGGTGTGCGTGCCCGATCCGTCGACGATCTGCCTGATTCCGTGGGCCGTCGATCCGACCGCGCAGGTGATTCACGACTGCGTGCATTTCGACGGTTCGCCGGTCGAGATCTCGCCGCGCTACGTGCTGCGCCGCGTGCTCGACCTGTACGAGGCGAAAGGCTGGAAGCCCGTCGTCGCGCCGGAACTCGAGTTCTATCTCGTCGACATGAATGCCGATCCCGACCTGCCGCTGCGCCCGCCGATCGGCCGCACGGGACGCGCGGAAACCGGCCGCCAGTCGTATTCGATCGAGGCCGTCAACGAGTTCGATCCGCTGTTCGAGGACATCTACGAGTACTGCGAAATGCAGGGCCTCGATATCGAGACGCTGATCCACGAAGTCGGCGCCGCGCAGATGGAGATCAACTTCGTGCACGGCGATGCGCTGCCGCTGGCCGACCAGGTATTCCTGTTCAAGCGCACGGTGCGCGAGGCCGCGCTGCGCCACAACATGTACGCGACCTTCATGGCCAAGCCGATGGAAGGCGAGCCGGGATCCGCGATGCACATTCATCAGAGCCTGGCGGACATGCGCACCGGGCGCAACCTGTTCGCCGACGAGGACGGTTCCGTGTCGCCGCTGTTCCGCAGCTATCTCGCGGGGCTGCAGAAATACACGCCGGCGCTGATGCCGATCTTCGCGCCGTACATCAACTCGTACCGCCGGCTGTCGCGCTTCATGGCCGCGCCGATCAACGTGCAGTGGGGCTACGACAACCGGACGGTCGGCTTTCGCATCCCGCAGTCGAGCCCCGTCGCGCGCCGCATCGAGAACCGCATTCCGGGCGTCGACTGCAACCCGTACCTCGCGTTCGCCGCGACGCTCGCCGCCGGCTATCTCGGCATGACGCAGCAGCTCGCGCCGACCGAGCCGATTGCCTCAGACGGTTACGACCTGCCTTACCAGCTGCCGCGCAATCTGGAAGAGGGCATCTCGCTGATGGCCGCGTGCGAGCCGCTCGCCGGCATTCTCGGCGACAAGTTCGTGAAGGCCTATCTGGCGCTGAAGGAAACCGAATACGAAGCGTTCTTCCGCGTGATCAGCTCGTGGGAACGCCGCCATCTGCTGCTGCACGTCTGAACGTGCGGCGCCGTTTCATGGAGGAAACATGACCGATCGACACGAAGCCCGCTCGCCGCACTCGACCGCCGAATACCGCGCGCTCGACGCCGCGCACCACATCCACCCGTTCTCGGACATGGGCGCGCTGAACCGCGCCGGCAGCCGCGTGATCGTGAAGGCCGACGGCGTCTACCTGTGGGATTCGGACGGCAACAAGGTGATCGACGGGATGGCCGGCCTGTGGT
>NZ_JAAGPK010000198.1:0-12959 GCF_017104685.1 Burkholderia sp. Tr-20355
ATGGCAGCCGGCACTGCGGGCGCTGAAGGGCGTGCTGCGGTGGAGCGTCGAAGTCGACCCGCTGGATATCTGAGCGGCGCGCTGCCGTATGAAGAAGCCCGGCCCGCCGGGCGTCACCCGCCTGCCTTCTCGCATCGCGCGACGGCACGCACCTGTACCCGGCGTTCCCTTATACGGCGTTCGCGAAGCTGAGCGAGCCCGACCTGCTCGCGCTCTATGCGTACCTGATGTCGCAGCCGCCGGTGAAGCACGAGCCGCCGCCGACCAAACTGCCGTTCCCGCTCGACCGGCGGCGTCTCGTTGCCGGCTGGAACTGGCTGTATCACGACGCGCGGCCGTTTGCGCCGGACCCGGCGCGCTCGGCGATGTGGAATCGCGGCAAGTATCTGGTCGACGGCGCCGGACACTGCGGCGCATGCCATACGCCGCGCAACGCGCTCGGTGCGGAGAAGGGCGGCCTGGCCTACCTGTCGGGCGGCGAAGCCGAGGGATGGGTCGCGCCGCCGCTCGTCGCGTCGCCGGCTTCGCCCGTGCCGTGGACCGAAGGCGCGTTGTTCGACTATCTGCGCACGGGCTTCTCGGCGCAGCACGGCGTCGCGGCCGGGCCGATGGCGCCGGTCGTCGCGGGGCTCGCGGCGCTGCCCGAGCACGACGTCCGGGCGATCGCGCACTATCTGGCGTCGCTGTCGCCGCCCGTCGATGCCGCGCTCGCCGCGGACGCGGCGACCCGCCAGATGCGCGGCGCGGAAACCGTCGCGACGCTCGGCCTCGAGAACGGCCGCCGCGCGTTCGACGCGGCGTGCGCGGTCTGTCATGCGGAATCGGGCGGCGTCGGGCATTTCGGCGTGCGTCCGCTGATGGGGCTCAACACGAGCGTCAGCCAGGCGGCGCCGGACAACCTGCTGCGCGTGCTGCACCACGGGATCGCCCAGCCGGCGACCGACCATCTCGGCTACATGCCGGGCTTCGGCGAGGCCTTCGACGACCGCCAGATGGCCGAGCTGGCCGCCTACATCCGGGCGCGCTACGCGCCGGGGCAGCCGGCGTGGCGCAATCTGGCGGAAACCTCAGCGAGGATCCGCCAGGCGGGCGTGCATTGACCGTCGCACCGATGTGAGCGGCCGGACCGGCATGGGGCAGGGCGAAATGACCTGTCCGACGAAAACGGTCGCTGGCGATGGCTGTAAATCTTGCCTGAATCGGCCATCGTTTAACCATTCGAAACAATGTGTTCACTGAAAGGGGCATGATCTCCGGCGATCGGGCAGGCATACTGTCGCCTATGTTGCTCAATGCACGTCGGACGGCGTGCGCTTGCCCCCCATGTCCATTCCAGTCTCTTTTCGAACCCTGCGATGGTTGACCGTCGCGGCTGCCGCATGCTTGCTCGCCGCGTGTTCGACCGCTTCCGACGTGACCGCGACGTCGAACCCGAACGTGTACACCGTGACGACGCGCACGGTCGGCGTGTCGACGACGTGGGCCGACGCCCACGAGAAGGCCGTCAACGAAGCCACCAACTATTGCACGCAGCGCGGGATGCGCGCGAGCATGAAGACGGAATCGCTGACCGGCGGCCGCCGTGTCGACGCGCGCTCCGAACTCGCGTTCGAGTGCCATCCGACCTTCGAGACGGCCTCGAACCCACGCGGCTGAACGAACGGCGGTGCCGGTCGCACCGCCGGCGGCCGGCCCGGCGCCCGCATTTCCTTCCCCGGCATGCAGACCGACCCGCGAGGCCGGACCGGCCCGTCGCGGGTCGGTGCACGTGCGGCGTCGGCCGTGCGGGTCAGGCCGGCTGCGCCTCGTACAGCTTCACGCACGCGGAGAAGTCGAGCGTGCCGAGCCCCTGCTGGCTCATCGACTGGTAAAGCTGCTGCGCGAGCGCGCCCATCCACACCGGTTGATGCGCGCTCCGCGCGGCCTCGGTCGCGAGCCCGAGGTCCTTCAGCATCAGGTTCGCCGCGAAGCCGCCCGCATAGCCGCGCGCGGCCGGCGCCGTCTCGCTTACGCCCGGATACGGGTTGTACGTGTCCGAACTCCAGCAGCGGCCGGTCGACGTGTTGATGATGCCGGCCAGCACGGCCGGATCGATGCCGAGCGCCGCACCGAGCGCCATCGCTTCCGACACGCCCATCATCGAGATCCCGAGCAGCAGGTTGTTGCAGATCTTCGCGATCTGTCCGGTACCCGTGCCGCCGCAATGCACGACGTTCTTGCCCATGTCGAGCAGCACGGGGCGGATGCGCTCGAACAGCGCACCGTCCGCGCCGACCATGAAGGTCAGCGTGCCGGCCTGCGCGCCGCCGGTGCCGCCCGATACCGGTGCGTCGGCGAGCGGGAAGCCGCGTTGCGCGGCGGTGTCGGCCACCGCGCGCACGGTGCCGGGATCGATCGTGCTGCAGTCGATCAGCGTCGCGCCGGCGCGTGCGCCGGCCAGCACGCCGTCGTCGCCGAGATAGACGGTGCGCACGTGCTGCGCGGCCGGCAGCATCGTGATCACGACGGCGCTGTGCGCCGCCGCTTCGCGCGGCGAGCCGGCCGCCGTCGCGCCCGCGCGCAGCGCGGCATCGACCGCGTGCGCGTCGAGGTCGAACACCGTCAGCGCATGGCCGGCCTTGAGCAGGTTGGCGGCCATGGGGCCGCCCATGTTGCCGAGCCCGATGAATGCGATTTCCATGTGCAGGCTCCCGGTCAGCGCAGCGCGATCGTCGTGTTCACGCCGCCGGCCGTCGCGTCGTCGTCGAACCAGCGCGCGGTGACCGTCTTCGTTTGCGTGTAGAACTGCACGACCTGCTTGCCGTACGGCCCGAGATCGCCGAGCTTCGAGCCGCGCGAACCGGTGAAGCTGAAGTAGGGCACCGGCACCGGGATCGGGATGTTGATGCCGACCTGGCCGATGTCGATCTCGCTCTGGAACTTGCGCGCGGCCGCGCCGCTCTGCGTGAACAGGCCCACGCCGTTGCCCATCGGGTTGCGGTTGACGAGCGCGATCGCGTCGTCGAGCGTGTCGGCTTCGAGCACGACCACCACCGGCCCGAAGATTTCCTCCGTATAGATCGACATGTCGGTCGTCACGCCCGAGAAGATCGTCGGGCCGACGAAGTTGCCCTGCTCGTAGCCGGGCACCTTCACGTCGCGGCCGTCGAGTTCGAGCTTCGCGCCGGCCTTCACGCCTGCTTCGATCAGCGCGGTGATGCGCGCATGCGCGGCCTTCGACACGACCGGGCCGACATCGGTGCCCGGTTCGTGGCCCGCATTGACCTTCAGCGCCTTCGCCTTCTCGACGAGCTCGGGCAGCCAGTCGCGCGCCTTGCCGACCAGCACGACGACCGACGTCGCCATGCAGCGCTGGCCGGCCGCGCCGAAGCCCGCGCCGACGAGCGCGTTGATCGACTGCTCGCGGTGCGCATCGGGCAGCACGACCGCGTGGTTCTTCGCGCCCATCATCGACTGCACGCGCTTGCCGTGCTGGCTGCCGAGGTTGTACACGTGCGTGCCGACGCGCGTCGAGCCGACGAACGAGATCGCCTTGATGTCCGGATGCGTGCACAGGCGGTCGACCACCGTCTTGCCGCCGTGCACGACGTTCAGCACGCCTTGCGGCACGCCGGCCTCGATCGCGAGTTCGACGAGCTGCATCGTCGACAGCGGGTCCTGCTCCGACGGCTTCAGCACGAACGTGTTACCGCAGACGATCGCCATCGGGAACATCCACAGCGGGATCATCCCGGGGAAGTTGAACGGCGTGATGCCCGCGCACACGCCGATCGGCTGGCGCAGCGTATACGTGTCGACGCCGCCCGCGACGTTCTCCGCGAACTCGCCCTGCTGCAGCGTGCCGATCGAGCACGCATGCTCGACGACTTCGAGGCCGCGGAAGATGTCGCCCTGCGCGTCGGGCAGCGTCTTGCCTTGCTCGGCGGTCAGCGTATGCGCGATCCGTTCGAGATTGCGGCGCACGAGATCCTGGAATTTCAGCATGATGCGCAACCGCGCACCGATCGGCGTCGTCTTCCAGGTCTGGAACGCGCGCTGCGCGGACGCGATCGCGGCATCGACCTCGTCGAGCGTCGCGTACGGCACGCGGCCGATCGTTTCCTGCGTCGCGGGGTTGACGATGTCGCCCCATTCGGCGCTTCGCGAGTCGACGAACGCGCCGTCGATCAGCAGCTTGGCGGTGGGCAGGGCGAGGGTGGTCTGGGGAACTGCGGCGTTCATGGAACTCTCCGGAAAACGGTGGGGCGATGACAAAGGGCGCCTGCTTCCGCCGCGCGTGCACGCACGACGGAGCACAGGACGAAAGGGGTTCGACTCGCGGCCGGCGGCAGGCTCAGGTGCGCGCCGGACGCATCAATGCGGTACACACGAGCGCGAATACGCCGAAGCCGACGAGGTACGCGATCACGTAGTGCGGCTGGCCGCCGCCGGCCTTGAGCAGCGACGTCGCGATCATCGGCGCGAAGCCGCCGCCGATCACGCCGGCCAGCTGCACCGACAGCGAGATGCCGCTGTAGCGGATTTCCGCCGGGAACTGCTGCGCGAACAGCAGCGATTCCGGCGCATAGAGGATCGGGAACACGACGCCGAGGCCGAGCACGATCGCCCACCACGCATACGACGTCTGCTGCGTGCCGAGCATCATGAAGAACGGCGCGGCGAACGCGCACATCAGCACGAGGCCGATCGCGAACATCCGGCGCTGGCCGATGCGGTCGCTCAGGTGGCCGCACAGCGGCATCGTGACGAGCGACAGCGCGGCGCCGGCCGTGATCGCGTGCAGCATCTCCGCCTTCGGCAGATGCAGCTGCTGCGTCGCGTAAGCGAGCGCGAACGTGACGACCATGTAGAACCACGTGTTCTCGGCGGCGCGTGCGCCGACGATCGTCAGCACTTCACGCGGATGGCGGCGCAGCGCGGCCGTCACCGGCGACTTCTCGGCCTTGCCCTGGCGCTGCATCTTCTCGAAGTCGGGCGATTCGGGCACTTTCGCGCGGATGAACCAGCCGAGGCCGACGAGCGCGATGCTCGCGAGGAACGGCACGCGCCAGCCCCACGACAGCATGTCGGCTTCCGGCAGCGCGGCGACCGCGGCCATCGCGACCGACGACAGGATCAGGCCGAGCCCGACGCCCGTCTGCGGCAGGCTGCCGAACAGCCCCTTGCGGCCCTTCGGCGCGTGTTCGACGGCCATCAGCACCGCGCCGCCCCATTCGCCGCCGACCGCCATGCCCTGCAGGAAGCGCATCGCGATCAGCAGTGCGGCGGCCCAGTAGCCGATGCGGTCGTACGACGGGATCAGCCCGATGATCATGCTCGGCACGCCCATCAGCAGCAGCGTGATCATCAGCATCGACTTGCGGCCGATGCGGTCGCCGAAGTGGCCGAACACGATGCCGCCCATCGGCCGGCCGATGAAGCCGACCGCGAACGTGCCGAATGCGGCGAGCGTGCCGACGACGGGGTCCAGCGACGGGAAGAAGATGCGGTTGAACACGAGCGCGGCGGCCGTGCCGTAGAGGAAGAAGTCGTACCACTCGATCGTCGTGCCGGCCATGCTGGCCCAGCCGGCCAGCAGGTAGTGCTTCGCGGTGCGCTCGGGCGCCGGCGTCGCGATGGTCGCATGCTCATCGAGGGTGGATCGGGTCTGCATGGTGTCTCCGGTTTTATTGCCTGCAGCTCATGGTCCGCAGGTCAGGGTCGAGTATAGTTATGCGCGGATTCATCATGTACCGGTAAAGAAACCGGTTGGATGTGCATTTATGCATATCGACGGCCGGCCCCGAGACGCCAGCCCCTTTTCCCCTCGCCGATGCGACATGCCACCGAGCCGGTTTCCGGCAACCTGAACTGGGACGACCTGCGGTTCTTCCTCGAAGTCGCGCGCACGCAGCGCGCGAGCGGCGCCGCGAAGCGGCTCGGCGTCGATTACACGACCGTCGCGCGGCGCGTGCGCGCGCTCGAGGCGGCGATGGGCACGCTGCTGTTCGACAAGTCGCGCTCCGGCGGCTTCACGCTGACGGCCGAGGGGCAGCGGCTCGTCGCGTATGCGGACGCGATGGAGACGACCGTGCAGTCCGCGTGCGACCAGATCGCGAACACGGGCGAGGCGCTGTCGGGCCACGTGCGGATCGGGTCGACCGAAGGGTTCGGCTGCTTCTTCCTCGCGCCGCAGCTCGCGCAGTTTCGCGCCGAACATCCGCACGTGACGGTCGACCTGCTGCCCGTACCGCATTTCGTCAACCTGCCCAAGCGCGAGGCCGATCTCGCGATCACGCTCGAGCGGCCCGAGCGCGGGCCTTACGTGGTCACGAAGCTGTGCGACTACCGGTTGCGGCTCTATGCGACCCGCGACTACCTCGCGCACCACGCGCCGATCACGTGCACGGACGATCTCGCGCGGCACACGTTCATCAGCTACGTCGACGATCTCGCGTTCAGCAGCGAGCTGCTGTACCTGGATCGCGCGGTGCCGGGCGCGACGGCCGGGCTGCGCACGACGAGCGTGATCGCGCAGTACTTCGCGGCGCTGCAAGGCGGCGGGCTCGCGATCCTGCCGTGCTTCATGGCGGCCACGCAGCCGGCGCTCGTGCCGGTGCTGCCGGACGATGTCGTCGTCACGCGGTGTTTCTGGCTGACGTGCCGCGAGGATCTGCGCAAGCTGCGGCGCGTGACCGCGCTGTGGGATTACCTGCGCGCGGCGGCGGACGCGAATCGCGCGCTGCTGTCGGGCGAAGCGGGGACGTTGAAATTCGTCGGCGAGGCGGAATAGCGACGCGCGTGCTCGCTCGTCGAGATGGCGACGGCGGCGACGTGATCGGCATCGATGGAAAAACGGCCGGCGGTAATCGGGCCGGCTCGCGGGAGAAAGGGGGGAGGGCAGATGGCTTTGACGCATGCGGGCAAGGTTTTCGTGGTTTGTGTGGCCGTATTCGGCGTGGCGGCGTACTGGCTCGCCGCGCGCATGGTGCGCCGCCAGACCGGCGGCAAGCGCGGGGCTGGCGGCGCGGTCGCGTTCTGGTGGCTCGTGTGTTTTTGCCTGGTGTCGCTGTTTTTCCCGTTCGCGTACTGGATCGGCGACGAACTCCGCGAACTGGCGGTGTCGCCGAAATACGAGGCGACCGTCGTGTCCTACCAGTCCGAGTGGGACACCTGCGAGCGGCGCGACAGCAGCGGGCGCACCGAGCGCTACCGGTGCATCATGTACACGTCGATCCTGGAAGCCGTGATGCCGGATGGCAAGCGGGTCGTGCTGCCGGGCAACATCCGCTCGGGCGGCATGCCGGAGATCGGCGAGAAGATCGATGTCGTGTTGCCGGCCGGGGCGACGCAACTGCATGAACGCAGCGTGCGCAGTATCGGCCTGCTGGCCGGTGGGGCGTTGATGGTCGCGATCATCGGGTATTTCGTCTACCTGATCGCGGCGTACGGCGCGGGAAAGAACATCGACGGTGCGGCGCGCTTTGGCATGGCGGCGGTGATGAACGGGCTCGTGCCGCTCGGCGCGCTGCTGATGGAAATCGGGTTCCTGAGCGTGCCTTACCGCTACTGGGCGCACGGGAACCCGGAGCAATGGCCGGTGTGGGTGCTGGCGCTTTCCATGGTGTTCGCGCTGGCGCTGCTGCCGTTGCTGCTGATCTATGCGCGGACTGCATGGCGCGCGGTGGTGAAGTAACGGAGGCGGGGTGACGTCGGGTGAGCACCGTGCTCAGCGCGCGAGGGGCTTCAGGCCGGTGTGGCGGATCTGCCTGTGGATCCCCGCCGACGCCGGCCCGCCGGTATGCGGCGCGCAACGCGCGGCGCCGCACGATCGCGGCATAGGGGCGTGCCGTGCAACCGGCACTCAACCCGGGCACTCAACCCGGGCACTCGAGCCGGTCCGCGAGTTCGTTCAGGTCCCTGACGTCGAAATCCCACGCGTCGTCGGCCTGCAGGTCGGTCGTCTGGCCGGGCCCGTGCTCGGTCGGCCGCAGCACGAATGCGGTCGACAGCCCCTGCCGGCGCGCGGCCGCGAGATCGCCGTTGTGCGCCGCGACCAGGCACAGCTCGGCGGGCGCGAGGCCGAGAAGGTCGACGGTGTCGGTGTACACCTGCGGCGACGGCTTGTACGCGCGAACGACTTCCGCGCCGAGGATCGCATCCCAAGGCAGCCCCGCGCGCTTCGCGACGTCGACCATCAGCCGGATGTTGCCGTTCGACAGCGGCGCGATGATGAAGCGCCGCTTCAGCCGGTGCAGCGCCGCGACCGCGTCGGGCCACGGGTCGAGGCTGTGCCATGCGAGGTTGAGCGTGTCGATGTCCTCGTCGGGCACGCCGTCGATGCCGAAACGGTCGAGCGTGCGGACCAGGTTTTCGCGATGCAGCACGTCGAGCCGCACGTAGCGGCGGCGCCCGCTGCGGATTTCTTCCATCGACGGCGAGTATTCGGCGCGCCAGGCATCGGCGAACACGAACGGGTCGAGGGTCGGCGCGTGGCGCTCCAGGAACGCGGCGGCGCCGCGTGCGACACCGCTTCTCCAGTCGACGATCGTTCCGAAGACATCGAAAACGAGCGCCTTGATTTCGGCAGGGTTCGTCATGGTGATCCAGTGAAGGTCGTTCGATGAGGGTACCTATCGCCGGGCCGCCGGAATGCGCGACGCCGGTTCCGTCGACATTGAATCACGGATACGAAAACGCGGTCTGGCCGGCCGCGATGCTGTCCGGCAGCAGCCGGCACGGCCGACGATGCCCGAGGCGTTCGCAGACGCGCGAACCTTTCGGAAGGCTGACCGCCGGCCGCGAGCGGCATCGCGACCGAGCGTAACCCCTGATGCACACGGACGCGCGGGGCGTCCCGTATTGGTGTTAAATATATTTCGGCGCACCCTGGCTCGGTGCGCGAAAACGGGGCGCACCGGGCATCGGCGTAAACCCGGAGCGAAAACGGCACGAAGGATCGATAACGAATCGGGCGCATCAGACCCGATCGGACAGACGGCAGGATTCATCTTGAATACCGAACCGCAGAGCTCTCGTTACAGCCTCGGTCTCGCGGCGGAAGTACTCGCGTCCGAGCAAAGCGTGCTGAGGCTGATCACGCGCAATACACCGCTGCCGGAACTGTTGGTCGAGGTCTGCCGGCGCGCCGAGACTTTGCTCGGCGATGGCGCGTCATGCACGATCCTGCTGCTCGATGCCGACGGCATGCACGTGCGCGTCGGCGCCGCGCCGTCGCTGCCCGCGCAGTACAGCGCCGCGATCGACGGCGCGACGATCGGCCCCGCGGCCGGCTCGTGCGGCACGGCGATGTACGAGCGCCGGATGGTCGCCGTCGAGGACATCGAAACCGATCCGCTGTGGGCCGACTACCGTGGCGTCGCGTTGCCGCTGGGCCTGCGCGCATGCTGGTCGGTGCCGTTCGTCGACGACGCGGGTGCCGTGCTCGGCGCGTTCGCCGTCTATCACCGCCGGCCGCGGCGGCCCAGCGACGAGGAAACCGAACTGTTGCGCGACATCGGCAACAGCGTCGGCCTCGCGGTACACCAGGACCGGATCGCGCGGCAGCTCGCGCGCAGCGAGGAACATCACCGGCTCGTCGTCAACAGCCTGAACGAAGGCATCCTCGTCGTATCGCGCGACGGCATCGTGATCGCGAGCAACCCGAGCGCGAGCCGGATGCTGCGCGTGAAGGGCGATCTCGTCGGCCGCCGGCTGTCGACCCTGATCCCGCGCAAGCTGCGCGAGGACGGCACGCCGATTGCGCCGCACGACTGGCCGAGCCGGCGTGCGCTCGAGACGGCCACGCCGATGCTCGACTACACGGTCGGCTTCGGCCTCGCGGACGGCGACATCATCTGGGTGCGCGGCAACGCGGTGCCGATCGTGCGGCCGGGCGAGACGCAGGCCGATTCGGTGCTCGTGTCGTTCAACGACATCGGCCCCGTGCGCGAAGCGCAGCAGCAACTGCGCTACCTGGCGACGCGCGATGCGCTGACGGGCCTCTACAACCGCCGCTGGCTCGCCGAGCGCATGCGCGAGCTGTTCGGCGGGCACGATGCGGGCCGGCCGGCACGCGTCGCGATCCTGTTCATCGATCTCGTCGGGTTCAAGAAGGTCAACGACACGGCCGGGCACGACGCGGGCGACGCGCTGCTGCGCAGCGTCGCGGCGCGGCTCGCGGCCTGCGCGGGCGGTCGCTACGCGCTGACGCGCGTGGGCGGCGACGAGTTCGTGATCCTCGTCGACGACTGCGACGATCCCGAGCGCCTCGCGGTGCTGGCGCGAGAGGTGATCGACGCGATCGCGAAGCCGTTCGCGATCGCGAACAACGAGTACTGGCTCGGCGTGTCGATCGGGATCAGCGTCGCGCCGCGCGACGGCGACGATGCGGTCACGCTGATGCGCAACGCCGATTCGGCGATGTACGACGCGAAGCAGCGGGGCCGCAATCACTTCACGTTCTTCACCGCGCAGCTCAACCTGCGGCTGCAGCGCCGCTTCGCGGTCGAGCAGTCGCTGCGGCGCGCGCTGACGTCGGACATGCTGCGGCTCGCGTACCAGCCCGTCGTCGACGCGCGCAGCGGCCGCACGGTCGGCGCCGAAGCGCTGCTGCGCTGGACCAGCCCCGAACTCGGGCCGATGTCGCCGGCGGAATTCATCCCGGTCGCGGAAGATACGGGGCTGATCGTCGCGATCGGCCAGTGGGTGCTCGAAACGGCCTGCAGGCAGATGGCCGAGTGGCGCCGCACGATCGCGCCGGACCTGATGCTGGCCGTCAACCTGTCGCCGCGGCAGTTTCACGAAGGGCTCGTCGAGTCGGTCGGCCGCTGTCTCGCGCAAACGCGGCTCGATCCGTCCGCGCTCGAGCTCGAGATTACCGAAGGACTGCTGATGAATGACACGGATACCGTGCTGCCGATGCTCGAAGCGCTCACCGACATGAACGTGCGGATCTCGGTCGACGATTTCGGCACCGGCTATTCGTCGCTCGCTTACCTGAAGCGTTTCCCGCTGCACAACCTGAAGGTCGACCGCTCGTTCGTGTCGGGCGTGCCCGATCACCACGACTCGGTCGCGATCACGCAGGCCGTCGTCGCGATGGCGCATTCGCTCGGCATGAAGGTGACGGCGGAGGGCGTCGAGACGCAGGCGCAATCGTGGTTCCTGCAGCAGATCGGCTGCGACATGCAGCAGGGCTACCTGTTCAGCCGCCCGCTGGACCCGAACGACTACGCGCGCCGGCTCGGCGCCGCGTAAACGGACGGGCGGCTCAGTCGCGTGGCACGCCGAACCCGCCGGCGCCGGGCGGCGGCGGCGACGAATCGATCTCGACGCGGTTCTTGCCTTCGTGTTTCGCGCGGTACAACGCACGGTCGGCCGCCTCGATCAGCACGGTCGTCGGCAGGCCGGGCGTGGGCACGATGCTCGCGCCGCCGATGCTGATCGTCACGGTGTTGCCGGTCGACGAATGTGCGTGCCGCAGTTGCAGCGCCTCGACCGCGAGCCGGATCTTCTCGCCGAGCAGCCGCGCGGCGCCCGGTGACGTGGCCGGCATCACGACCGCGAACTCCTCGCCGCCGAAGCGCGCGGCGAGATCGCCCGATTGCCCGAGGCAGCGCTCGAGGGTCGACGCGATCTGCTTGAGCACGCTGTCGCCCGACACGTGTCCGTACGTGTCGTTGTACAGCTTGAAATTGTCGACGTCGATCATCAGCAGCGACAGCTCGCTGCGCTCGCGCGTGCCGCGGCGCCATTCGGCCGCCAGGTATTCGTCGAGATAGCGCCGGTTCGACAGCCCGGTCAGGCCGTCGGAATGCGTGAGACGCCGCAGTTCGAGATTGGCTTCGAGCAGTTGCTGCTGCGATTGCCGCAGCGCGCGATAGGCCTCGTCGCGCTGCAGCAGGTTCATGTACGAGCGCGAATGGTAGCGGATGCGCGCGACGAGCTCGATGCGGTCGGGCAGCTTCACGAGATAGTCGTTCGCGCCGGCCGCGAACGCGGCGCTCTTGATCACGGGTTCTTCCTGCGTCGACAGCACGATGATCGGCACGTCGCGTGTCGCCGCGTTCGCGCGGTACGACTTCACGAGGCTCAGCCCGTCGATGCCGGGCATCACGAGGTCCTGCAGGATCACGGTCGGCCGCGTTTCGATCGCGGTGGTCAGCGCGTCGTCCGAGCGCGGGCAGTAGTGGAAGTCGATGCCTTCCTCGTCGACGAGCGCGCGCCGGACGGCTTCCGCGACGATCGTCTGGTCGTCGACCAGCAGCACCATGGCCGGCACGTCGGCGCTCGGCGTGGTCGGGCTGCCCGGCGGGCGGGCCAGGTCGCTAGTCATGTTCGATGCGGTGTGTTGCGAGGGCAGGCATGGGTGTTGCGCGGGCTCATCGGGCTCAGATCCGGGCGAGCGCCGCCAGCTCGCCCGCGATGCGGCCGAGCGGCAGGATCGCGCGCGCCGCGCCGAGCGTCGCGGCCGCCTTCGGCATGCCGTATACCGCGCTGGTCGCCTCGTCCTGCGCGATCGTATGGTAGCCCTTCATCCGCAGCGCCTTCAGGCCGATCGCGCCGTCGCGTCCCATTCCCGTGAGCAGCACGCCGATCACGCGGCCGGACCAGTGCTCGGTCAGGCTGTTGAAGAACACGTCGACCGACGGACGATACGGCGTCGCGGCCGGCTCGCGCGTGTATTCGAGCGTGCCGGCGCGGGTGATGCGCAGGTGGTCGTCGGTCGCGGCGAGCAGCGCGACGCCCGGTTGCGGGCGGTCGCCTTCGCGCGCGACGCGCACCGTGAGCGGCGTCTGGCCGTCGAGCCATTGCGCCATGCCTTCCGCGAACGCGCGGTCCACGTGCTGCACGATCACGATCGGCGCGTTGAAATCCGCCGGCAGGCCGCCGAGGATCGATGCGAGCGCGCCCGGGCCGCCGGCCGACGCACCGATCGCGATCAGCGGACCGCCGCCGGCGCGCGCGGCCGTACCGGC
>NZ_JAAGPK010000199.1:0-12666 GCF_017104685.1 Burkholderia sp. Tr-20355
TCCCGGCCGCCGCGTATTACCTCGGGCTGATCTATCGCAGCGGCTACGGCATCGCCGCCGATCCGGTGCAGGCCGCGCACTGGTTCGAGATCGCGTCGCGCGCGGACATCCCGGCCGCGGATTTCATGCTCGCGAACGCGTACCGCGACGGCAGCGGCGTGCCGCGCGACGACGCGCGCGCGCTGGCGCTCTATCGCCGCGCCGCCGAGCACGAGCTGCCGGAGGCCGTGCAGACGCTCGCGATGGCCTATCGCAACGGCGAGCTGGGGCTCAAGCCCGATGCGGATGAATTCCACGCGCAGTGGATCGAGACCGCGCATGCGCTGAAGCATCCGGTTGTCGCGCCGTGACGAAAACCCGGAAAGCGACGCATCAGTTCCGTCGCTTTCCGTTACTTGGCACGTTACCCATCGATGCCGGATGGTGCCAGCCGGTCTCTTGCCGAAGCACCAATGCCGCCTATATCGGCCTGATCGATGGCGTCGCGAGCCAGTGCGCAGCCACGAGCGCGCTCACCAAGGCACCTCGTTGAATCCATGATCTCCCTTCCCCTGGGTCCATTTCCCTCGCATTGGCGCCAGGTGATCTTGCCGAAGAGCGCAACGTCATAGCAGGCGAGCCCGCCACCACTCGCTGCGGCGGGCGGCGCCCGGGCAACAGGCGTCCACCATGACTAACCATGGCATCGACGTACCGCGCGTTCCGATTTACTGATAGGAAAACGTGATGCTGCTCTTGGCCTTCACGCTGCCGGGGCTGATCTTGGCGTCCGTCTGCACGTACTTCACCTCGAACGGAATCGTGAATATCTGAGCGCCGGACGCGGTATTGCCGACCAGCCACTGGTTGACGTTGCCCTTCCGCGACGAATCCGGACCATACATGATGGGCTGCGTCTCGTCGCGCTTGTACAACCGCAAGCCAACACCCGCGGCGGAAGAGTCCGGGCCGAGACTGAGCGTATTGCCGGTATTGGACGGATTGCTCACGTCCGTCATGGTCGCGTAGACCGCGACGTCCTGATCGCATGCAATGCCGATGGTGAACCGGTTCGACGCGCCCACCGTGGAGCCGACGCCCTTGAAGGCATAGGTGGCAACGGTCGGCAGCGTGATCGCTTGGTTCCCGCCCTGCACGACCTTGCATCCACGGCTCTTGGCTTCGACTGTGAACGCGCCGAGGGTCAGCGAAAGCGGTGTGGCGACGGGCTTCTTGTTGCCGTCCAGCGCGATCATTTTCGCCACGACTCGCGGTGCGAAAAAATGCGTGCCGGACGGCACCGGGCCTGTCGCAATGAGTTTGATCTGCGTGGTGAATCCCAACGACGTTTGTCCGCCACCGGTCGTCGTGCCAGGCGCCGGATAGGTCTGGGTTTGCGGCGGCGCGACGCTGATCCAGTTGCTCGCATTGGGATCCTTGATGCCGATGACATAGCCGACCCCGGGAATGCCCGTCGGGTAAACCGGATAGGACTCGCCGTCGGACTGATGCGTGAGGCCGTTGATCGGCGCATCCTGCGGAACCGCATTGGCAGTCCAGCCGGGACAGTTGGCGATGTCGAACGCTCGCTTGTCCGTGACCTGACCGCTCCAGCCGCCGATCTGCGCGCCGAGCGGGTTCGCATCGGCCGGCCCACTGAACGTGAGAGGACTCGGAAGCGTGACGATCATCGAGTTCGCCTGGCAGGCGGCAAACGCGGGATGAGCAAGCATCGCGAGCAGCGAGAAAGCGAATGCCTTGATGAAACGCGGCGCCGGCGCGTGGAAATTGAATGTTGCACGCGGCAACAGAAGGGGGGCCGACGCGAGAGGCGATGCAAACGGTACTCGTTTCATATCGATTCCAGAAGGGTGCGGGGGCGTAACCCGCGAATCAAAGCGCCGCGGCATGCGTCTTCGCGCCGCATACGCCCTTGATCGGCTCGAAGGAAGCCGGCTTGTTGTTGCCTTGCTTGACCGGCAACATGTATTCGATGCGGCAGATCGAGCGGGCGTCGTCTCCCCACTTCACCGTGAGTTCGCCCTGGTCCTTCAGGCCGCGCACGAAGATCTTGCTGGCCTGGCCGACGACGCCGAGGCTCTTGCCGGTATCGTCGGTCACGGCCGCACCGAACGGCAGCGGCGTGCCGTCCGCCCGGCGCGCCTGGATCACGGCGGCGCGCCCGGTATCGGTGTCGAACCTGAGCAGCGGCACGGCGCCGGCGCGCGGCGCGACCTGCTGACTCGTTTCCTTCAGTTCGACATCCATCGAGATGCCTTTCGGGTCGAGTTCGACCGTGTTCATGTTGTACGGCGTGAGGTAAGGCACGATCGCGTAACCGCGGTGGTCGACCCGCGCGCCCGACGCGCTCGTGAGCCGTGCACCCTCCGCGCCCTTGGCCTCGACGATGGCGAACGTTTCCGACAGCGGTTGCGACAGCGTGATGCCGCCGCCGTGCGCGACCGCCGCGCCGCGAATGCCGACCGAACCCTGCCGGTAGTTCGAACTGCCGCCGGCACTGACGTTGAACTCGGCGAAGCGTGCGCGATATGTGACGTTGCCGCTGCCGTCGGTGCTCGCGCTGCCCTGGCCGTTCGTGTGGTTCGCGGCGACGCTGTACGACAACGCGTTGTCGACGCCGAGCGAGCCGGACAGCATCGATTGCAGTTGCGTGCGGCCTTGCGTGTCGTGCGACAGGTTGCTGGTCAGCATCGTCGAGCCGGACTTGCCGAACGGAATCGTCGCGCTGGCGTAGTACAGCGTGCTCATGTTGCCGCCGACATTGCGCTGGCGCGTGGCGGACAGGCTGTACGAGATATTCCGGAACGAATTGTTGTAACCGACCGAGTAGTCGATGTCCGAGCCCGAGCGGTTCCAGTAACTGGCGGCCGACGCGGTCAGGCTCAATTGCCCGCCCGATTTGCCGAGGCGCTGGCTGACCATCAGCGATGCGCGATTGCGCTGCCGCCAGACGGTGTCGACCGAATAGCCGTTGCGGACCGAGTCGCGGGCGCTCATCGCGTCGTTGAGGTTGAAATAACCGTTCGTCGAGTAGCGGTATGCGGCGATCGATACGTCGGTGCCAGTCGATGCGACGGACTTCGAATAGCTGATCCGCAGGCTCGAGCCGCTGAAGCGTTTCACGCCGGGAACCGACGTGACGGCCTGCGTGAAGTCGAGACCGAGCGCGCCGACCCGCGTAGTGAAGGCGCCACCCAGCATCGCCGCCGTATAACCGGCCGCAACCGTCACGCCACCGTATCCGGTCAGCAGGTTCGTCAGGCCGCGCTGATAGGTGGCTTGCGCGAACAGCGGGTTGCTCGTGCCCTGCTGGTTGCGCAGCGCGCCCGCGACGAAGCTGTAGCGCTGGATACCGGGTCGCAGCGACAGCGGAACCGCCGCATAAGGGACGGAGAACGTATGGACGGAACCGTCCGCCTCGGTGACGGACACGCGCAAGTCGCCGCCATAACCGGTCGGGTACAGGTCGTTGATCTCGAACGGACCGGCCGAGACGGTCGTCTCGTACAGCGTCACGCCGTTCTGGCGGATCGTCACCTTCGCGTTGCTGTTCGCGACGCCGCGTACGACGGGCGCGTAGCCGCGCATCGAGTCGGGCAGCATCCGGTCGTCGGTCGACAGCCGTACGCCGCGAAACTGGGCCGAGTCGAACAGCTCGCCGGACGTGAACGTTTCGCCGAGTACGAGTTGCGACGACAGCGCGGGCAGATCGCGCTGCACGTAGGTCGACACGTTCTGATAGCGGCTGCCGCCGCGCTCGGACCACGAGTACGAACCATTGTGGCGGAAGTGCCAGTTGCCGATATTGACGCCGCTGTTCAGCCCGAGATAACCCTGCGTGTCCGCACGGCTGCCCTTGACCTTCGAACTGTAGACGTTCAGGTTGTAATCGAGCATGCCGACAGGCACGCCGTCGTCCCACTGGTCGGGGCTCACATAGCCTCGCGCACGGCGTACCAGTGACGCCTGCGGGATGCTGAGCGTCAGGCGCTGCTCGCTGAAGTCGAACGACGCGCTTGCCTCGGGCACGAGCTGGCCGATACGCCGGCATTCTCCGTCGATCGTGACGGCCTTGACGGTTTGCGCGGGAAGTTTCGTGAAATCGATGCCGATACGGCGCAGCGTTTTCTCGTCGAAGCAAGGCTGCGCGTCCGGCGTGCCGGGCGCGGCCTTGAATTCGATGTCGTATCGACCGACCCAGTCCTCGCCGACGACGAGATCGACGGTGTAGGTACCCGGCGCGGTGACGTTGCCGCGCGCAAAGCGCGTGATGTCGACTGCCTGGCCTGCGCCGTTGCCCAGGAAGTCGGGGTCGAACTGGGCCTGCGCGACGTCGATCTGCGCGACCTGTAACGCTTCCCGGGCAGCGGGCACCGCGGTGTCGGTGTTTGCGCGGCTGTCGATCGACCAGACGGCAAGGGCGGACAGCATCAGCACGGACATCGGCTTGAGCCGCGGCAATCGGGTCTCATCCGGACGAAGATGTCGGATCGACGATGTCATTCCTGAGGACTCCTATTTGCGTCGGATTGAAATCGAAAACACGGGCCGGGACATGGGCGCCCGATGGGCGCGGATGGCAAGGGCGCTCCGGGAGAGGCAAAAAGGCCATGAAGCGGCGCGCGCCTGCGCAATCACGCACGACGCGTTACACGAGTAGGCGCTGTGTCAGGCAGCCCTGCCGGCGAGCAGCCGGCTCGGCGTCATTGCATCGAAACGGGCATCTCGTGGTTGGCCGAGGCGCCCCAGTCGTTGATGCTGCCGAACCGGACACGCGCATCGGCCGCGGGCGGCGCCTTGAGGTCCGGGACCGGGAAGGCCTGGGTGCCGCCCGGCAGGACGTAGCCCGCGCCCGCATCGTATTGATGGCCGCTCGATTGAAGCTGCACGCTGCCCAGGTTGACGACGTAGGGCGTCGGATTGGTCGCGTTGAGCACGTAATGACCGCCGGTGCCGCGCACGACTTGCCAGCGGACCTGCGCCGGCGCGTTCTGCGCGCTGCCGGGCAGGTTCTGCGGGCGGAACATGATCTTGATGCGCGTCCGGAACGCGACCTGAAGCTGGTTGCGCTCGGCGTTCGCGATCTTCGGGGGGATTTCCAGCACGTTGAGCCAGAACAGCGATTCCTTGTCGGCAGGCAGCGGCTCGTTCGCATACAGCAGCCGCAAGGTTTGCCCCTTGTTCGGCTCCATGCGGAACATCGCCGGCGTCAGCGTGAACGGCACGTCGACGGCTTCCGGCGACGCATGCGCGTCACCTTTGTCGATCCAGGCCTGGATCAGCGCCGGCCCCGGACCATCGTTCGTCAGCTTGATCGTCATCTCGCGCTCGTTGCTCGGAAAAACGACGCGCGTCGCGGAGATCACGACGCTCGCGCAGGCTTGCGAAGCAATCAGGACGGTGGCCAGAGCGACGGTTTGGAGCGATTTTCTGATGACGTTCATGTGAACTCTCGAAGGGTGCTGGTCGTTGATGTCGACGGGCGGCAAGGGGATGGCCCGCGGGGCGGCATGCATCGGCACACCGCCCCGGGCCCGTCGAACGAGCGGGCCGGAACAAGCGCGAGACTTACTGGTAGATGAGCGAGTACTGGACCTTCGAATTGGCCGAACCGCCGGTCGCCGCGCCCGTCGCCAGGTATTCGGCGAAGAAGTTCAGCTGGGCGGTACCGTCCTCGCCGATCGAGACGACTTGCGAGTTCTGGTCCAGCGAGTTCGCGCCGACCTTGATCGGGGCTTGCTGGTCGTTCAGGACCTGCAGGACGACGTTCTTCGCTTCGGGCGCTTCGATCGTGCCCTTGTCGAGCGACAGCTTGCCGTCGGCCGTCACGTTCGTTGCGTTTTCAAACATGACCTGGACCTTCGTCGGGTTGCCCTTCGAATTGTCGCTATCCACCGCGCAGCCCGTCAGCTTGAAGCCGAAGGCCGTGCGGCCGGCGACCGCGCCCGCGGCGTTCAGCGAGCCCGAGCTGACCGTCGGCATGGCGACCGACTTGTTCGACGTCGCGCCCGCGGCCGTACCGTCGATCTTGCAGGTCGCCGCGGTAACGTTGCCGGTGAACGTAATGGTGCCGTCCGCCGCGTGGGCCGCCGATGCCAGGCCGAGGCCTGCCACGGCCAGAAGGGTCGAAACGATCTTGGTGCTGGTTGCGAGTTTCATGGTATTGATCTCAAACGATGGTTGATGATTTGAAACGTGCATGCATCATTCGGTGCTCGTGTCTAAAAATGACGAAGCGCGATTCGAAGACCATTATCGAAATTTCGGACAATTTATCGAATTGGACGCGACCGATTTGATTTGCTTTTCAAATAGGACAAGTACGATATTTAGGTTTTTCGTTTGATGTCCCATATGAGCGGACCCGCGAGCCAAGCCGGTCATCGACCAGGAAGACGCGACCCGTTGTGACCGGAGTGCAGGTTGGGGACGAGTCAGATTTCTTCGATGCTTTTGCGGTATCGCGAGTGCGAACGACCACCCGAAGCCTGCTGTTGGCGAGGATGCTTTTCGTCGGCTTCTTCTGTCCGGCGTATCGCGCGCAGAAGCCCTAGCTTGCGGATACGTCCGAGTCGCGGCGGCAGCGCCGATCGCCCCGGCCGGCATCTCCGCGTCGCGCGACGCATTGGTACCGGGCACGCTGATCGGCACGCGTGCGCTGAAGACATCGACCACAAATGCGCTGTACAACGACTGTCCGACAGATCGGGGCACAGCGGCCTGACATGGCACATTCGTTCCGAACGTGACGTATGTCCTCGCCGGGCGTTCGCATCCCGTTTATGAAACGGATGCGCCGGGAATCGGATACGCTGCCAGGGCCAATGCGGAGAGTTGGAGCGGAAATCCTCGAATTCATGGGAAGGCAGTGACGCGACGCCCGCCGCAACCCGTGATATCGGACCTGAGAAATGATGGCGCAATCTCGCGGCCCGGCGACTCATCCGCGGTCCTCTTTCATCTCGAATTGGCGAAAATCGCGCAGCCCCCCAAACGCGTGACCGCAAATCGGGAATCAATCACGAAAATTCGAAACCCCGAATAACGATCGTCCCCTTGGCCGACAACGCCACGCGATGGCGTCGAGCATTCAGCGACGACCCGGCCCCGGCACCGCAAGGGGCGTATCCCCGTCTCCCCGCTTCCCGACGCGCCCCCGCCCCCTGTCGCTACAATAGGCGCCATGAACGCCCCCACCTCCTCCGACACGCCCGAATCCGGCGACGCGCACATCGCGCGCAACCGGCTCGAGGCCCATCTGGACGCCGCGCCGCGCGCGTGGCCGCTCGACATCGTCGCCGCCACCGGCTCGACCAATGCCGACGTCTCGGCGCGGCTCAAGGCGCTGCCGCGCAACGCCCAGGCACTGCCCGCGCCGCTCGTGCGCGTCGCGTTCGAGCAGACGGCCGGCCGCGGCCGGCAGGGCCGCCCGTGGTTCGCGCAGCCCGGCAATGCGCTGCTGTGCTCGGTCGGCTGCATCGTGCCGCGCCCCGTCGACGCGCTCGGCGGCCTCAGCATCGCGATCGGCGTCGCGCTCGCCGAAGGGCTGGCCACGCTGCCGCTCGACGCGCGCGCGCGCGTCGTGCTCAAATGGCCGAACGACCTGCTGCTGATGACCGACGACGGTGCGCCGCACATCGTCGGCAAGCTCGCCGGGATCCTGATCGAAACCGTCTGGACCACCGCCGACGCCACCGCCGTCGTGATCGGCTTCGGCATCAACGTGCGCGGCGCGGAAGCCGTCGCCGCGCAGGTCGATGCGCTGCGCGCGCGCGAAGCGACGCTCGCGAGCGGGCTGCCGCCCGCCGCGCTGTCGGTCGCATGCGCGTCGGCCAACCTCACCGATACGCTCGCCGCGTCGCTGAACGCGCTCACGCCCGCGCTCGCGCAGTTCGGCACCGACGGCCTCGCGCCGTTCCTGCCGCGCTGGCACGCGCTGCACGCGTATGCGGGCCGCGAAGTCGTGCTGCTCGAGCAGGGTGTCGAACGTGCGCGCGGCATCGCGACGGGCATCGACTCGACCGGGCAACTGCTGCTCGACACGCCGGACGGCGTGCAGACGATCGCGGCCGGCGACGTATCGCTGCGCGAAGCGCAATGAGCGAGCCGCACCTGCTGATCGACGCCGGCAACAGCCGGATCAAGTGGGCGCTCGCCGACACGCGGCGCACGCTCGTCGATACGGGCGTGTTCGGCCACACGCGCGACGGCGGCGCCGATCCCGACTGGTCGCGCCTGGCGCGGCCGCACGGCGCGTGGATCTCGAACGTCGCCGGCACCGACGTCGCCGCGCGGATCGACGCGCTGCTCGACGGGCGCTGGCCGGGCCTGCCGCGCACGACGATCCGCGCGCGGCCCGCGCAATGCGGCGTGACGAACGGCTATACGACACCCGAACAGCTCGGCAGCGACCGCTGGGCCGGCCTGATCGGCGCGCATGCGGCGTTTCCCGGCGAGCATCTGCTGATCGCGACGTTCGGCACCGCGACGACGCTCGAGGCGCTGCGCGCGGACGGCCGCTTCACGGGCGGGCTGATCGCGCCGGGCTGGGCGCTGATGATGCGCGCGCTCGGCACGCACACCGCGCAGTTGCCGACGCTGACCACCGATATCGCGAGCGGGCTGCTCGCCGGTGCGCAGGCCGAGCCGTTCCAGGTCGATACGCCGCGCTCGCTGTCGGCCGGGTGCCTGTATGCGCAGGCCGGGCTGATCGAACGCGCGTGGCGCGACCTGGCCGAAGCCTGGCAGGCGCCCGTGCGGCTCGTACTGGCCGGCGGTGCGGCGAACGAGGTCGCGCGCGCGCTGACGGTCCCGCATACGCGGCACGATGCATTGATCCTGTCCGGGCTCGCGCTGATCGCGGCCGAGGCCGCGCAGGATTGACGGAACAGGTGCCGGCAGCGCGCCGGTACGTGACGGTGCGGGTCCGGACGGACCCGCGTCACACCGACGATGCGGGGCGCGCAGCGCGGCTGCAACCGCCCGCGCAATCGATCGGCGCGAACCATGAAAAAGCCGGCCATGCGGCCGGCTCGACTGAATGACGTGAACCACGTCGATGACGACAAGGAGTTTCGACGATGCTGCGCTGGCTGATCGCTGTTCTCTTTCTCGCCAACATGCTCGCGTTCGTGGTGGCACGCGGCGTGTTCGGGCCGCTGCCGGCGGCCGGCCCGCGCGAACCCGGCGTGCTGTCGCGGCAGGTGCGGCCCGACGCGCTGCGCGTGACACCGCTCGCGCAGGCGACCGACCAGCCCGTCATCGGCGGCCCGATCGCGCCGCCGGCGGTCACGACCGCACCGCTCGCCGCGTCCGCGCCCTGACGGCGCCGGTCCGCGCTCAGGGCTGCTGCGCGCGCACCTTCTTCAGCAGCGCGGTGGTCGAGCGGTCGTGCTCGAACGGAATCGCCAGCGCACGGCCGCCCCAGCCGCGCACGAGCGCCGATTCCGGTAACGCATCCATGTCGTAGTCGCCGCCCTTCACGAGGATGTCCGGACGGACGGCCTCGATCAGCGACACCGGCGTCTTTTCCCCGAACGTCACGACCCAGTCGACGCTTTCCAGCGCCGCGAGCAGTGCCGCGCGGTCTTCTTCGCGATTGATCGGCCGGTCGTCGCCCTTGCCGAGCATGCGCACCGACGCATCGCTGTTCACGCCGACGATCAGGCACGCGCCGAGCGCTTTCGCGTCGGCGAGATACGTGACGTGGCCGCGATGCAGGATGTCGAAGACGCCGTTGGTGAACACGACGGGCGACGGCAGCGACGCGCGCAGTGCGACGAGGGCATCGCGGGTGATCAGCTTGCGTTCGAAGGTAGCGGACATGGTGGAGATCGGACGGAATGAACGATGGCCCGCGCAACGGCGGCGCCAGTTAAAAAGCCCGCCGGGCTGGCCAGGCGGGCTTCATGCAACGAATACGCGACGGCGCCGTGCGGCCGGCGCGCATCACGCCGGCGGCGGCACCTGCCGGCCTCAGGCCGGCTGCGCGGCCGACGACGGGCCGCTTTCGGCCTGCAGGCGGCCGGTGACTTCCTTGCGATAGCGGTTCAGCTCCTGCGCGGTCGCGAACGTACGCTCGAACAGGATCGACAGGTTGTGCAGGATCCGCTCGACGACCTTCTTTTCCCACTCCCCGTCGAAACGGATCTGCTCGTCGAGCCAGCGCTCGAGCCATTCCGGATCGGGCAGGCGCGACTGCACGGTGTCGCGCGGGAACAGCGCCTGATTCACGTGCAGGTTGGTCGGATGCAGCGGCTTCTCGGTGCGGCGCGCCGACGCCATCAGCACGCCGATCTTCGCGAACGCGGCGCGTGCGACGTCGCCGCAGTTGTTCAGCGCCTTCTTCATGTAGCGCAGGTAGGCGCCGCCATGACGCGCTTCGTCGCGCGAGATCGTTTCGTAGATCTGCTTGATGACGGGCTCGGTGTGCCAGTCGGCCGCGCAGCGGTACCAGTGGTTCAGGCGGATCTCGCCGCAGAAGTGCAGCATCAGCGTCTCGAGCGGCGGCGCCGGGTCGAACTGGAAGCGCACCGCGTGCAGTTCCTCTTCGGTCGGCACCATGTCCGGCTTGAAGCGGCGCAGGTATTCCATCAGCACGAGCGAATGCTTCTGCTCCTCGAAGAACCACACGCTCATGAACGCGGAAAAATCGCTGTCGTGCTGGTTGTCGCGCAGGAACATTTCGGTCGCGGGCAGCGCCGACCATTCGGTGATCGCGTTCATCTTGATCGTCTTCGCCTGCTCGTCGGTGAGCAGCGAAGCGTCGAACTTGTCCCACGGAATGTCCTTCTCCATGTCCCAGCGGACGGCTTCGAGCGACCTGTAAAGTTCCGGATAAAGCATCGTGTTCATGATGGTCCCACCCCTGTTCTGCGCAATGCGACTTCTCTAAACGTGACTGTTGCCGCGCCAGCGCGCCACGCGCGCTTTTTGCAGCCAAGACTCAAATTTTACGCGGGAAACCGACCCGCCGGACGTTGATTCCTCGTCCGGCAGCCGTGCGGCCGCGTCGCCGCCGTTGGGCATGCCGCAGCCGCGCTCCGTTCGGACGGAGCCGGCCACGCTTGCCTGCGTTGGGGGCCGGCGCTGGCCGGCTCGTTGGCGCGCCCGTCCCCTGCCCCAGGCGGGTTCCCCGGAGGGTCCCGTGCGGATGCCGGATCGGCGGGCTGCTCGATATGGTGTATACGGCGGCGGCCATGATATCACGCGTGCATGACGGTTCCGAGACGCTTGCCCGGTCGCGCGCCGCCCACCGCGGTGCGGCGATCGGTCGCGGGCAACCGTCGCGAAAACGCAACCTTACATTCCCCTGCGCGTGTCAGACCCGTATTTTGCCGGCCGCGTGGCCGCCTTCCGGCGGCGTGCCGGCCGCCGTCGCGCCGCTGCCGTCCGCCTGCGCGATCCAGCCGGCAAGCGTGTCGCGCTGCGCGCGCCCGTCGACGTAGCCGAGCTCGATCAGCTCGCGCGTGAATGCCTCCTCGAACAGCAGGTAGCTCGCGAACGACGCGCCGGCCGGCTGGCTGCCGCCGATCGCGCCGAGCAGCCCGCGCATCGTCGCCGGCATCTGCTTCAGGTGCTTCGCGGCGATCAGTTCGATGCGCTCGGACGGCGCGATCGCGAGCACGTCCACGTGCCGCCAGCCGCTGTCGACCTCGACCTGGTGCGGCAGGTGCTCGATCATCCGGTTGATGTGCTCGATGCGTTCGATGTCCGAACCGATCGAGTCGAGGAACACGCTCGCGAGTACCTGCTGGCCGATCTGCGCGAGCGTCGGGTAGCCGCGCACCAGCCCGGCGCCGTTCGCGGCCGGGATTTCGGGGCGCGGGTCGGCCGCGCCGATGACGACGATCCGGTCCGCACCGAAGTGGATGGCCGGCGACAGCGGCGCGATCTGCCGGATCGACCCGTCGCCGAAGTATTCGATCTGCCCGTCGAGCACGAGCGGCACGGCCGGAAACACGAACGGGATGGCCGACGACGCGAGCAGGTGCGACGCCGACAGGTCGACGAGTCGCGCGGTGCGCTGTGCGCGCCGCCATGCCTGGATCGGCTGCGCCGCCTGGTAGAACGTCAGGTGCCGGCCGCTCGAATAGCTGAGCGCGGTGATCGAAAGCGCATGCAGCAGCCGCGCCTCGAGCATCTGCTCGATCCGGTGGAAGCTCAGCTCGCGCTGCAGCAGGTGTGCGAGCGGCGTGTTGTCGAGCAACCCGCGCGGCGAGCGGCGGGCCGCCCAGCCGAACGTCATGGTCGCGAGCCAGCGCGCGCCGGCGGCCGCGATGCCGAGCCAGTCGCTGCGATACACGTAATCGGCGCGCAGCGGCTCCCAGAACTCGAGCAGGCGCCGCACGCCGTGAGAGAAATCGTCCGCGTGGCTCGCGAGCGACGTCGCGTTGATCGCGCCGGCCGACGAGCCGCACACCACCGCGAACGGCAGCGTGTGCCGCTGCGGATCGGCTTCGCGCGCGATCTCGGCCAGCGCCTTCAGCACGCCGACCTGGTAGGCGGCACGCGCGCCGCCCCCCATCAGAACGAGCGCGAGCCGCATGATCGACCTGCTACCGGCGCCGCGTCACGTCGAGCGCTTCGGCGGACGCGTTTCGGGCGACGAAGCGGCGGCGGCGCGCGCCGCGGCGGAGCCGGACGGCTTTGCGCGCTTCGCGGCGG